>NZ_LGQY01000105.1:0-55235 GCF_003116065.1 Azospirillum sp. TSO5
GGGCGAAGCCGTAGAGCTGGCTCAGCCCCAGCCCGGTGCCCTGGCCGATCGGCTTGGTGGTGAAGAAGGGCTCGAAGACGCGGGCCAGCACGTCCGGCGGCATGCCGGTGCCGCTGTCGCGCACGGTCAGCACGGCATAGTCGCCGGGCTCCACCCCCGGTTCGTTGGCGAGATCGGCCGGCCGCAGGCTGGCGTTGGCGGTCTCCACCGTTACCGATCCGCCGTCGGGCATGGCGTCGCGGGCGTTGATGACCAGATTCAGCAGGGCGCTCTCGATCTGGTTCACATCGGCATGGACCGGCCACAGCGGCTCCGCCAGCCGGCGCTCCAGCCGGATCTCCTCGCCCACCGAGCGGCCCAGCAGGTCCCACAGCCCGACCACCAGCATATTCAGGTCGGCGCGCTCCGGCTTCAGCGGCTGGCGCCGGGCGAAGGCCAGCAGGCGCCGGGTCAGGGTGGCGGCCCGGTCCACGGCGGCGCGGGCGGTGGCGGCGAAGGGGGCGACGTCGGTGCGGCCGGCCGACAGCCGCTGCTCGATCAGCTCCAGGCTGCTGCTGATGGCCTGCAGCAGGTTGTTGAAGTCGTGGGCGACCCCGCCGGTCAGCTGGCCGACCGCCTCCATCTTCTGCGCCTGGGCCAGGGCCTCGCGCGCCTCGTCCAGCGCCTGCTGGGCCTTGCGGCGTTCGGTGATGTCGCGGGTGACCTTGGCGAAGCCGCGCAAGGTTCCGGTCTCGTCACGGATGGGGTCGATGACGACGCTGGCCCAGAAGCGGGTGCCGTCCTTGCGCAGGCGCCAGCCCTCCGCCTCGAACTTGCCCTCCGACAGGGCGGTGGCGAGCGCGCGCTGCGGCATGCCGGCGGCGCGGTCCTCTTCGGTATAGAAGCTGGAGAAGTGCCGGCCGATGATCTCGTCGGCGGCATAGCCCTTCATCCGGGCCGCTCCCGCATTCCAGCTGCGGACGACGCCGGTGGGGTCGAGCATGAAGATGGCGTAGTCGACCACGCTCTGGACCAGCAGGCGGAACTGCCGTTCGCCAGAGATGGGTTCCCAGGCGGGCGCGACACGTTCGTCCTTCATAACAACGACTTTCCGGAACAAAGGGGGAAGCAAAGCTCCCAATGATCCGCGCTCGATACCGACAGGGTCAATAACCCAATACGAATATCCAGGTATTATTCCGCCGCATTACGCGGAATTTGCCGGGAGTTGTCCGGCGCAATTTGGGGCGGGATTTGCAGTCATCAGGGGAAAGGGGCGGGGCGGCGCACCGCCCCGCGGGTTCCCTTTTGGCCAGGGCTCAGCGCGGAGCCAGCACCATGACCATCATACGACCTTCGACCCGGGGCATCTGCTCGACCTTGGCGATGTCCTGGAGTTGGTCGCGCACGCGGACGAGCACGTTCAGACCGAGATCCTGGTGCGCCATCTCGCGACCGCGGAAGCGCATGGTCATCTTGACCTTGTCGCCTTCCTCGATGAAGCGGATGGCGGAGCGCATCTTCACGTCATAATCGTGATCGTCGATGTTCGGCCGAAGCTTGATTTCCTTCAGCTCGATAATCTTCTGCTTCTTCCGCGCCTCGTTGGCCTTCTTCTGCTCCTCGAAACGGAACTTGCCGTAATCGAGGATCTTGCAGACAGGCGGATCCGCCTGGGGCGCCACTTCGACGAGGTCGAGGTCGGCATCCGCAGCGGCTTCCAGCGCTTGGCGGAGCGGCACCACGCCGACCATCTCGCCGTCGGCGCCGACGAGGCGGACCATACGGGCGGTGATTTCACGGTTGAGGCGCGGGCCTTCGCGGACGGGGTCCGCGTCGTAGAGCTTGGCTATGGTGATCTCCTGTGGTCGTGGAGGGGTAGAAAGGGGCTAAGCCCGGGTCGAGAGGCTCAGCCCAGGATGTCGAGCACAATCTGCCGCACTTCGCTCCGGGTCAAGCCGGACGGCTCCGGATCGGAGCGGAAATCGGCCTTTTTGCCCTCAACTGCGGCGAATTGGCCAGCAGAGAGGCGGTTCGAGGCCAGCTGGGCCGGCATAAGCGCGGGCTGGGCGGTGAAATGGCCGGTGGAATGCGAAAGGGCGGAAACGATCGGGGTCGTCATGAAAATCCTCCAGGCCGGATGGGCGGACCGATGGATTCGGTGCCGGCCGGCTCTTGCTTGTGTGTGGCGTCGTGAAACGGGAACCAAAGCGGCGCACCGCCGCGAGAGGCTCCGATAAAACGAAACAGGCCCGGATGCGGGCATGTTCCAAAAGGCCGGCGGCCCTGGAAAAGGCTCCCTCCCGTCGGAACGGAGAAGGCGGGGAGCAAAGGCAGGGAAACGCACCGCGCAAGCGGTTTTCGACCTTTCCCCAGATGGGGGCCGGGTCCTGGCTTTTCAAGCGTTCCGCTCCGCTTCTCCATCCGGCCGCCGAACCTGAATGGAACGCGGGAAGCTCTCCCGTGGTTTCGTCTCCACCGGCACAGCGGGCCTGATGATCGGAACGGACGGGTGAAGGAGGGTGGCGATGCGGTGGCAGGGCGGACGGGAAAGCGAGAATGTCGAGGACCGCCGCGGGCAAGGGGGTGCCGGTGGCGGCCTCGGTGGCGGCTTCGGTGGGGGCGGCTTCGGCGGCAGGGGTGGCGGCATCCGCATCGGCAAGGGCGGGCTGGGCATCGGCGGAGCCATCGTTCTGCTGGTGGTGTCGATGGTGCTGGGGGTCGACCCGACGGTGCTGCTGGGCGGCGGCGAGCAGGCGGACCAGGGCACGGCCGGGCGGACGCAGATCGGCGAGGCCGCCCCGCGCAGCCAGGCCGACGACGAGCTGAAGCGCTTCGTCTCCGTCGTGCTGGCCGACACCGAGGACACCTGGCAGGGCCTGTTCCAGCAGATGGGGCGCCAGTACCAGGACCCGACGCTGGTGCTGTTCACCGGCACGGTGTCGTCGGGCTGCGGCCGGGCGCAGGCGGCGATGGGGCCCTTCTACTGCCCGATGGACCGCAAGCTCTACATCGACCTCGGCTTCTACCGCGAGCTGCGCGACCGCTTCCAGGCGCCGGGCGACTTCGCCCAGGCCTATGTCATCGCCCATGAGGTCGGCCACCATGTGCAGAACCTGCTGGGCATCTCCGACAAGGTGCAGGCGGCTCAGCAGCGGGCGCGCGGGCAGGCCGAGGCCAACGCCCTGTCGGTGCGGCTGGAGCTGCAGGCCGACTGCTTCGCCGGCATCTGGGGCAACCATGCCAACCGCGACCGTAAGATGCTGGAGCCCGGCGACGTCGAGGAGGCGCTGACCGCCGCCAGTGCCATCGGCGACGACCGCCTGCAGCGTCAGGCGCGCGGCACCGTCAGCCCCGACAGCTTCACCCACGGCAGCTCCGCCCAGCGCGTCCGCTGGTTCCGCACCGGCCTGGAAAGCGGCCGGCTGGAATCCTGCGACACCTTCGGGGCGGACCGGCTGTGAGGGGAGGCAGGCTTGACCGTTATCTGTTACATAACGCATAATAGTCCGCGAGGGGACGCGGATGCCGATAAGAACATGTGCGGACAGACGGACTGCCGATTTCCTGGCCGGCAAGCGGGTGAAGGAGTTCCAGTCCTTCGAACGCCAGGCCGCCAAGGCATTGACCAAGCTCCAGGCGGCCACCCGGCTGATGGATCTCCGGCACCCTCCATCCAACCGCTTCGAAGCGTTGGGCGGAGAGAGGAAAGGCCAATACAGCATCCGCATCAACGACCAGTGGCGCATCTGTTTCCGCTGGGCCGTGGTTGGCGACGCTCAGGCTGATGCCGACCTCCTGACTGTCCCGGGGGAGCCCTACGACGTCGCAATCGCCGATTACCACTGAGGTCGCCATGAGCCATCCCGCCACCGACAATCTGCCGCCCATTCATCCCGGCGAGTTCCTGCGCGACGAGTTGGAGGCGCTGGGCCTGAGCGCCCGGCGCTTTGCCGAGCATATCGGCGTGCCGCCCAACGCGGTGACGGAGATCATGAACGGCGAGCGCCGGATCACCGCCCCGATGGCGCTGAGGCTGGGCAAGGCCTTCGGAACCGACGCGCGCTATTGGACCAACCTGCAGAGCATCTTCGAAACCAAGGTCGCGCGGGCGGAGATCGGCGATGCGCTGGACGCTATCCAGCCGCTGCCGCATCCGGGCAAGGCGGCCTGAGGTCCCATCGCTCCCCCGAACCCCACGCGGAACGGGAGGGTTGCGCAAAGCCGTGCCGACCGTCACACATTCGGCGATGGCTGGCAGGTCGCCCAGCCTTTCGAAGCGTCGATACGGAACGGCATGATGAGCACAGCGGACACCTCGCCCGATCTCCAGGCGCCCGACATCCAGGGTCTGGAAAGCGCCTATCGCGGCCGCAGCGCACGGGTGGCGGTGGTCGGGCTCGGCTATGTCGGGCTGCCGCTGGCCCTGGCGCTGACCGGGGCCGGCTTCGCGGTCACCGGCTTCGACATCGACCCCGCGAAGGCGGCGGCGCTGAATAGCGGGCGCTCCTACATCCGGCAGATCGCCGACGGGCGCGTCGCCGAGGCGGTGGCGACCGGGCGCTTCCGGGCGACGACCGATGCCGGCGAGTTCGCCGCCTGCGACGCCGTGATCGTCTGCGTCCCCACCCCGCTGTCGCCGCAGCGCGAGCCCGATCTGAGCTTCGTCGAGGCTTCCACCCGGCTGATCCGCGACCGGCTGCGGCCGGGCCAGCTGGTGGTTCTGGAATCGACCACCTGGCCCGGCACCACCGACGAGGTGATGCGGCCGATCCTGGAGGAGACCGGGCTGGTCAGCGGTCGCGACTTCTTCCTGGCCTATTCGCCCGAGCGCGAGGACCCCGGCAACATCAGCTTCACCACCAGCACCATCCCCAAGGTGGTGGGCGGCGACGACGAGGGCGCGCGGCGGCTGGCGGTGGCGCTCTACGAGCAGGTGGTGCCGCAGGTGGTGCCGGTGTCCGGCACGCGGGCGGCGGAGGCGACCAAGCTGACCGAGAACATCTTCCGCTCGGTCAACATCGCCCTGGTGAACGAGCTGAAGATCGTCTTCGAGCCGATGGGCATCGACATCTGGGAGGTGATCGAGGCGGCGAAGACCAAGCCCTTCGGCTTCATGCCCTTCTATCCCGGCCCCGGCCTGGGCGGCCACTGCATCCCGATCGACCCCTTCTATCTGACCTGGAAGGCGCGCGAGTACCAGATCTCCACCCGCTTCATCGAGTTGGCGGGCGAGGTCAACACGATGATGCCGCGCCATGTGGTCGACCGTCTCGCCCTGGCGCTCGACCGCCGTGCCGGCATCGGGCTGAGCCGGGCGCGTATCCTGCTGGTCGGCATGGCCTACAAGAAGAATGTCGACGACAGCCGGGAGTCGCCGGGGCTGCGGCTGATGGAGATGCTGCTGGAGCGCGGGGCGGCGGTCGAGTACCACGACCCCTTCATCCCCGTGCTGCCGGTCACCCGCGAGCATGCGGCGCTTGCCGGCCGGACCTCCATCGCCTGGAACGCGGAGACGCTGGCGGGGTTCGACGCGGCGGTGATCGTCACCGACCATGACGGCATCGACTATCAAAGCCTCGCCGCCCATTGCCCGCTGATGGTCGACACCCGCAACGCCATGCGCGCCGTGGAGGGCATTGAGGGCTTCGCCGACCGTGTGGTGAAGGCCTGATGAGGTTCGGCCCGCGGGGGACGGCGGGCCGCCTCCCTCCCGCGGGCCGGCACCGGGATCAGATCTCGTCGTCGCCGCCGAAATCGCCGCCGAAATCGCCCCAGCCGCTGTCCTCGACCGCCTGTTCCGCGTGGTCGGTGGCGGCGGTCGCCGCGTCGGTGGCCGCACCGGCGGCCTCGGCAGCCACGGCTTCGCCGCCGGAGAGCATGCTGGACAGCGCGCTGCCGATCAGCATGCCGCCGGCCACGCCAGCCGCCGTCTGCATGGCGCCGGCCATGAAGCCGCCGCCGGCCCGCGGCTGCTGGGCATAGCCGGCGACGCGCGGGTCGCCATAGGCAGGGGCGCCTGCCGGGCCATTGGCGGCGGCCGGACGGCCCCAGGGCGAACCCGGCGGCATGGCCGCCTGGGCGGCGGCAGGATGCTGGTACTGGGGTTGAGGCTGGGGCTGGGGCTGCGGGGCCGGCCGGCCACCGCCGAACAGGCTGCCGAACAGCCCGCCGCCGCCGGACTGAGCCGGAGCGGCGGGGCGCTCGCGCAGCTGGCGCTCCAGTTCCTCGTTGCGGCCTTGCGAGGCGGCGAGCGCCTGTTCCATCATCACGATGGCCTGGGCCATCAGATAGGGAGCGGCCGGCTGGCGGGCGATGCGCTCGCGGATCAGCGCCTCGGCCTCGGGATCGCGCGGGCCGGATTGCGCCTCGGCCTGATGCAGCTTGGCGAACAGGTCGTCGATGATCTGGCGTTCGGTCTGGTCCATGGCGATGCTCGTTCTCATGAGGGTTGCGGAAGGGATCCCGTTTCCGGCGCCTGCATCCCGAAGGGGCGCCAGCCGAAGAGGCATGGGGCTGCGACCACGCGCCGGAAAGGTGGCGCGCGTCGGGGAGGCGTCGGAAGCGGGAGGGGACGGGCTGCTCAGGCGAGGATTGGGGAAGACGGTCGGGGAAAAGGACATCGGTCCCTCCAAGTGCGGTCACGCCCGTCGGCGCAAAAGCAGGTGAAGAGATCCGACATCGCGACCACGTCTAAGTCGCCAGAGGGGCCCGGATCCAGGTGATGAGCACGTGGCCCCGTCCCGCTTTCCTGTCAAGACGGCGCCCCGCACAATTTGCCCCCGCCATTCGGCTTGCCTTTTGCTTTCAAAAGAACATATTGCGAACATCTTCAAGGGAGAGGGAAGCCTCCACGGTGGATGACGCGCTGCTCGACAAGCTCGAAATTCTCGCCGACGCGGCGAAGTACGACGCCTCCTGCGCGTCGTCGGGAGCGAAGCGGCGGACGGGTGGGCCGGACGGCATCGGCTCGACCACCGGGGCCGGCATCTGCCACGCCTATACGCCGGACGGGCGCTGCGTCTCGCTGCTCAAGATCCTGCTGACCAACTATTGCCTGTTCGACTGCGCCTACTGCATCAACCGCCGCTCCTCCAACGTGCGCCGCGCGCGGTTCAGCGTCGACGAGGTGGTGCGGCTGACGCTGGGCTTCTACAAGCGCAACTGCATCGAGGGGCTGTTCCTGTCCTCCGGCATCATCCGCTCGCCCGATTACACGATGGAGCAGCTGATGCTGGTGGCGCGCACGCTGCGGCGCGACCATGGCTTCGCCGGCTACATCCACCTGAAGACGATCCCGGAAGCCAGCCCCTGGCTGATCGAGCAGGCCGGGCTGTGGGCCGACCGGCTGTCGATCAATCTGGAACTGGCCTCCGACCGCAGTCTGAAGGAATTCGCGCCGGAGAAGGACGGCGGCGCGATCAAGGCAGTGATGGGGCAGGTCGGCGAACGCATCCTGGAGGCCAAGGAGGAGAAGCGGCGCTTCTCCCCCGCCGGGCAGAGCACCCAGATGATCGTCGGCGCCGATGCGTCCACCGACCTGTCGGTGCTGGAGACCAGCGACACGCTCTATCGCCGCTATGGGCTGCGCCGGGTCTATTATTCGGCCTTCAGCCCGATCCCGGAGGCGAGTTCCGCCCTGCCGGCCAAGCCGCCGCCGCTCCAGCGCGAGAACCGGCTGTACCAGGCCGACTGGCTGCTGCGCTATTACGGCTTCACGGTGGAGGAGATCGCCGCCGGGGGCGAGGGCGGGATGCTGGATCTGGGCATCGACCCCAAGCTGGCCTGGGCGCTGAAGAACCGCGAGCGCTTCCCGGTCGACGTGAACAGCGCCGACCGCGAGATGCTGCTGCGCGTGCCGGGGCTGGGGGCGCGGGCGGTCGACAAGATCGTCGAGGCGCGGCGCCACACCAATTTGCGGCTGGAGGATGTGGCCCGGCTGTCGTCGGGGCTGAAGCGGGCGCGCGCCTTCCTGATCGCCGCCGACCACCATCCGGGCGGGCTGACCGACCGCGCCGACCTGCGGCAAAGGCTGGTAGCGCCGCCCAAGCAGCTCAGCCTGTTCTGAGCCATGCATCGTGTGGACCTGAAGGACGGCGCCGACCTCGACGGCTTCCGCCACGCGCTGCGTGGGCTGGTCGCGCTCGGCGTTGGGCCGGACGAGGTGGAATGGAGCGTCGGGGCGGCGCCGTCGCTGTTCGGCGATACGGCTCCCTTGCCGGCGGACGCGCCGCCGGTTTCGCTGCCGCGGCCGGTGGGGGCGATGATCGAAAGCGTGGTCTGCCACCGCGATCCGGAACGCTATGCCCTGCTGCACCGGCTGGTCTGGCGGGTGCTGCGGGGGGAGCGCGACATGCTCGACCACCATGCCGATCCGCTGGTGCACCGGCTGGCGCTGCTCGACAAGGCGGTGCGGCGTGACCTGCACAAGATGCACGCCTTCCTGCGCTTCCGCGAGGTGAGGGATCCGGATGGGAGCGAGCGCTATGTCGCGTGGTTCGAGCCGGACCATTTCATCGTCGAGGCCACCGCCCCCTTCTTCGTCGAGCGCTTCGAGAGTCTGGTCTGGACCATCCTGACGCCGGTCGGGTCTCTGCAGTGGGACCGGCGGTCGCTGACCGTTGGGCCGGCGGCGGTGAAGCCGGAGGGGCTCGACCGCGACGACCGCTTCGCCGAGGGCTGGCAGCGCTATTACGAGAGTACCTTCAACCCGGCGCGGGTGAACCCGACGGCGATGCGGGCGGAGATGCCGCGGAAATACTGGGCCAACCTGCCGGAAGCGGCCGCAATTCCAGCCATGATCCGCTCCGCGCCTGCGCGGGTGCAGGCGATGATCGAGGCGGAGGCCGCCGCTCCCCGCCGCCGCAATCCCGACAAGGCCGTCGCCGCCATGGCCCGCCAGGAACCGGCGACGCTGGCCGAGTTGAACCGCATCATCCGGGGCGCGGATCCGCTGGTGCCGGGGGCGACGCAAGCCGTGCTGGGCGAGGGGCCGGAGGGCGCCGCCATCGCCATCGTCGGCGAGCAGCCGGGCGACCAGGAGGATGTCGAGGGCCGCCCCTTCGTCGGTCCGGCCGGGCAGTTGCTGAGCCGCGCGCTGGAGGAGGCCGGGATCGAGCGGAGCGCCGCCTACCTGACCAACGCGGTGAAGCATTTCAAGTTCGTCGCCCGCGGCAAGCGCCGCATCCACCAGTCGCCGACCGCCGGCGAGGTGAAGCATTACCGCTGGTGGCTGATGAAGGAGCTGTCCTTCGTCCGCCCGCGCCTGGTGGTGACGCTGGGCGCCACGGCGGCGCTCGCGCTGACCGGACGCAGCGTGTCGGTCCTGCGGGAGCGCGGGCCGATGGGGTTCGGCGACTGGAACGGCTTCGTCACCGTCCACCCGTCCTACCTGCTGCGCCTGCCGGCCGGGGAGGGGGCGGAGCAGGCCTATCGCGACTTCGTCGCCGACCTGCGGCGGGCACGGGAGATGGTGGAAGGGGCGGGTTGACGGCCTCAACGGGTATGATCGAGTATTCCATGAGGAGCAGCCATGACCGAGATCGAACGTCCGACCATCACCTTGCCGGCCGTCCTGCAGCGCCAGGAATTCGCGTCGCTGAAGGCCGACATTGACCAGGGCATGACCGATCTTACCGAAGGGCGCCTGACGGACTTCGACGCCGGCCGGATCGCCGAACGGGGGGAAATACTATCCGCCCGCTCCCGCTCCACCTGACCGAGGCGGCCGCCAGTGGACGGCAACGCCCTCAGCCCCGCTCCGGAAACAGCCCGAGCAGCCCGTCGCGCGTGGCCGGGCAGACGCCGCGTTCGGTGATCAGGCCGGTCACCAGCCGGGCCGGCGTGACGTCGAAGGCGTAATTGGCGACCGGGCTGCCGTCGGGGGTGACGCGCACCGTTTCGATCCGGCCGTCGGCGGTGCGGCCAGTCAGCTCGCTCACCTCGCGGCCGTCGCGCTCCTCGATGGGGATCTCCCGCACGCCGTCGGCGATGGTCCAGTCGATGGTCGGCGACGGCAGTCCGACATAGAAGGGCACGCCGTTGTCGTGCGCGGCCAACGCCTTCAGATAGGTGCCGATCTTGTTGCAGACGTCGCCGGTCGCGGTGGTGCGGTCGGTGCCGACGATGCACAGGTCGACCTTGCCGTGCTGCATCAGATGGCCGCCGACATTGTCGGCGATGACGGTGTGGGGGACGCCGTGGTGCTTCAGCTCCCAGGCGGTCAGGCTGGCGCCCTGGTTGCGCGGCCGCGTCTCGTCCACCCAGACATGCAGCGGGATGCCCTGCTCGAAGGCGGCATAGACGGGGGCGAGCGCCGTGCCCCAGTCGACGGTGGCGAGCCAGCCGGCGTTGCAGTGGGTCAGCACGTTCACCGGCTCCCCCGGAGCCTTGTTTGCCGCCGCGGCGCGGATCAAGGCCGCGCCGTGCAAGCCGATGGAGCGGTTGATCTCCACATCCTCGTCGGCGATGGCCGCGGCCTCCGCCTCGGCGGCCTCGACGCGCCGGGCCTCCGGCAGCGGGGCCAGCAGGCCGCGCATGCGCTCCAGCGCCCAGCGCAGGTTGACCGCGGTCGGACGGGTCGCCAGCAGGGTGGCGCAGGCCCGCTCCAGCCCGCGGTCGCTGGCGTCGGCGCGCAGGGCCAGGGCCACGCCATAGGCCGCCGCCGCGCCGATCAGCGGGGCGCCGCGCACCAGCATGGCGCGGATGGCGTGGGCGGCCTCCTCCAGGCTGGTCAGGCGGACGACGGCGAAATCGTGCGGCAGCCGGGTCTGGTCGATGATGGCGACGGCACCGTCGCCGTCCGGCCAGATGGTGCGATAGGCCGTTCCGTCGATCCGCATGACTGACACTCCATCAAAAGCCGGCCCTCAAAAGCCGGGCTGGCCACAACAGGACTGGCGAGGGTAGGGGGTGGATGGCCCGGCATCAATCCGCTTGTGGCCGCTTGTGGCCGCTTGTGGAGGAAGTCCGCTGTTGCCTTCTCCCGGTGCGCCCGGAATAGTCGCACCGGTTTCAGCGGGGAGAGCAAGGCATGAGCGGCGATGCGGTTGGTGGTACTGTTCTGGGCGTGATCGGCGGCAGCGGCCTGTACGACATCGACGGGCTGGAGAACACCCGCTGGGTCAAGGTGACCACCCCCTTCGGCGACCCGTCGGACGAACTGCTGACCGGCGAGCTGGCGGGGCAGAAGCTGGTCTTCCTGCCGCGCCACGGCCGCGGCCACCGCATCCCGCCGTCGGAGCTGAATTTCCGCGCCAACATCCACGCGCTGAAGCAGCTGGGCGTGACCGAGATCCTGTCGGTGTCGGCGGTCGGCTCGCTGAAGGAGCATCTGCCGCCGGGCACCTTCGTGGTGATCGACCAGTTCATCGACCGCACCTTCGCCCGCGACAAGACCTTCTTCGGCAGCGGGCTGGTCGCCCATGTGGCGCTGGGCCATCCGGTCTGCGGCCGGCTGGGCGACCTGATCGAGGAGGCGCTGGTCGAGCTGGACATTCCGCACCAGCGGCGCGGCACCTACATGGTGATGGAGGGGCCGCAATTCTCCACCGTCGCCGAATCGACCCTCTACCGCAGCTGGGGCTGCGACGTCATCGGCATGACCAACATGCCGGAGGCCAAGCTCGCCCGCGAGGCGGAGATGTGCTACGCGACCGTCGCCATGGTCACCGACTACGACTGCTGGCACGAGGGGCACGACCATGTGTCGGTCGATGCGGTGATCCGGGTGGTGGTCGCCAATGCCGGCAGGGCGCGCGCGCTGGTCTCGGCCCTGGCGCCGAAGGTGGCGGGGCGCGAGGGCGCGTGCACCCAGGGCTGCCACACCGCCCTCGACAACGCCATCATGACCGCCCCTTCCCACCGCGACCCGGCGATGCTGGAAAAGCTGTCGCTGATCGTGAAGCGCACGCTGGGGTGAGCCACACTGGAAAAAGGTGTCCGCTCCCGATGGAAGCGGACACCCTTCTCCTCATCGAGGCGTTGCCCGGTCAGATCACCCCGCGCCGCCGCAGTTCCTCGATCACCTGGGCGACCATCTCGTCGGTGCCGTGTTCGCCGCCCTTCAGGGTGATCTCCGGGGCTTCCGGCGGCTCATAGGCGCTGTCGATGCCGGTGAAGTGGGGAAGCTGGCCGGCACGCGCCTTCTTGTAGAGCCCCTTGGGATCGCGGGCCTCGCAGACCTCCAGCGGCGTGTCCATGAAGATCTCCAGGAACTCGCCGTCCTCCACCAGGGTGCGCGCCATCCGGCGTTCCTCGCGGAAGGGGGAGATGAAGCTGACCAGCACGATGAGGCCGGCTTCCACCATCAGCTTCGACACCTCGGCGACGCGGCGGATGTTCTCCACCCGGTCCTCGTCGGTGAAGCCCAGATCCCGGTTCAGGCCGTGGCGGACATTGTCGCCGTCCAGGATCATGGTGCGGCGGCCGAGACGGTGCAGTTCCTGCTCCAGACGGTCGGCGACGCTGGACTTGCCGGAGCCGGACAGGCCGGTGAACCACAGCACGCAGGGCTTCTGCAGGCCGCCCGCCCGCGCCGCCTTGTCCACCTTCGTGGCGTGGCGGTGGATGTTCGACGCCCGGCGCAGCGGGAAGCGGATCATGCCGCAGCCGGCGGTGGCGTTGGTCAGCCGGTCGATCAGGATGAAGCTGCCGGTCTCGCGGCTGTCGGCATAGGCGTCGAACGGGATCGGCCGGTCGAGCGCCAGATTGCAGAAGCCGACGTCGTTCAGGTCCAGGCTCTTGGCGGCGGCGTGTTCCTGGGTGTTGACGTTGATGGCGTGCTTCAGTTCCGTCACCTGGGCGCCGACCGTCGCCGTGCCGGCGCGCAGCAGATAGGAGCGGCCGGGCAGCAGCGGCTGCTCGTCCATCCACACCACATGCGCGGCGAACTGGTCGGCCACCTCCGGCCGGCCGGCGGCGGCGACGATCATGTCGCCGCGGCTGGCGTCGACCTCGTCGGCCAGCACCAGGGTGATCGCCTGTCCGGGCTCCGCCGTCTCAAGGTCGCCGTCCATGGTGACGAGGCGGGCGACCCGGCTGGTCCGGCCGCCGGGCAGGATGGCGACGTCGTCGCCGACGCGCACCGCGCCGCCGACCACCGTGCCGCTGAAGCCGCGGAAGTCCTGGTTCGGCCGGTTCACCCACTGCACCGCCATGCGGAAGGAGCCGAGCTTCCGCTCCGCCGCGGCGTCCACGCTCTCCAGATGGCCGAGCAGGGTGGGGCCGCCGTACCAGCCCATGGCATCCGACGGCTTGGTGACGTTGTCGCCGGTCAGCGCGGAGACCGGAATGCAGGTGACCTCGGTGATGCCGATGCGCGCCGCGAAGACGCGGTAGTCGGCGGCGATGCGCTCGAAGGTCTCGCGGTCCCAGCCGACGGCGTCCATCTTGTTGACCGCCAGCACGACATGGCGCACGCCCAGGAGCGAGACGATGGTGCTGTGGCGCCGGGTCTGGGTCAGCACGCCCTTGCGCGCGTCGACCAGCAGAACCGCGGCGTCGGCGGTGGACGCGCCGGTGACCATGTTGCGGGTGTACTGCTCGTGGCCCGGCGTGTCGGCGACGATGAACTTGCGGCGGTCGGTGGTGAAGAAGCGGTAGGCGACGTCGATGGTGATGCCCTGCTCGCGCTCCGCCGCCAGCCCGTCGACCAGCAGCGCGAGGTCGAGCTGGCCGGCGCCGGTGGTGCCGAAGCGGCCGGAGTCCGTCTCCAGGCTGGCGAGCTGGTCCTCGAACAGGCATTTGCAGTCGTAGAGCAGCCGGCCGATCAGCGTCGACTTGCCGTCGTCCACCGACCCGCAGGTGATGAAGCGCAGCAGATCCTTGCTGTTCTGGCGGGCCAGATACTCCTGCACCTCCGCGGCGGCATCGGGGGCCGCGGCATCGGCGGGAGTGATGTCGGCGACCGTGATGGCGGCGGGATCGAGTTCCTTCAGCATCAGAAGTAGCCTTCCTGCTTCTTCGCTTCCATGGAAGCGGCGGCGTCCTGGTCGATCACGCGGCCCTGCCGTTCCGAACTGGTGGACAGCAGCATCTCGCGGATGATCTCGGGCAGGGTGGCGGCGGTGCTGCGCACGGCCCCGGTCAGCGGATAGCAGCCGAGCGTGCGGAAGCGCACCCAGGCCATCTCCGGCGTCTCGCCGGGCTTCAGCGGCATGCGGTCGTCATCGACCATGATGAGGGTGCCGTCGCGCTCCACCACCGGACGCGGCTTGGCGAAATAAAGGGGGACGACCGGGATGTTCTCCTGGTGGATGTATTGCCAGATGTCCAGCTCGGTCCAGTTCGACAGCGGGAAGACGCGGATGCTCTCGCCCTTGTTGATCCGGCCGTTGTAGAGGCTCCACAGCTCCGGCCGCTGGTTCTTCGGCTCCCAGCGGTGGGAGGCCGTGCGGAAGGAGAAGATGCGCTCCTTGGCGCGGCTCTTCTCCTCGTCGCGGCGCGCCCCGCCGAAGGCGGCGTCGAAGCCATGGGCATTGAGCGCCTGCTTCAGCGACTGGGTCTTCATCACGTCGGTGTGGACGGCCGAGCCGTGGGTGAAGGGGCCGATGCCCTGGCGCACGCCGTCCTGGTTGATGTGGACCATCAGGTCGATGCCCAACTCCTGCGCCGTGCGGTCGCGGAATTCGATCATCTCCCGGAACTTCCAGGTCGTGTCGACATGCAGCAGCGGGAAGGGCGGCTTCGACGGATGGAAGGCCTTCATCGCCAGATGCAGCAGCACCGAGCTGTCCTTGCCCACCGAATAGAGCATGACCGGCTTCTGGAACTGGGCCGCCACCTCGCGCATGATGTGGATGCTCTCCGCCTCCAGCCTTTGCAGGTGGGTGAGGCGGGCCGGCGTGGTCAGGATGGCGGGCAAGCTGTCCTCAGAACCGGGTGCGGAAGCGGGGACGGAACCGGGAAGCTCCCTGGCCGCGGGGCGGGGGTCGAGCAGTGGATCAAGCAGCATAGCCGGCCTTCTTCTGCATGTCTCCGGCCACGGCGTCGAACACGGTCCGACGCTTGCGCGGCCAGTCGATCTGGCGCTTCGACGGGTCGAAGCCTTCGGGTTTCTTGACGGGGGTCCAGCTGACCTCGCCATCGCGGCGCGAGACGCGGGACGATCCCAGGATGGGCAGGTCGCCGATCCGCTCGAACGGATAGCGCTCCTCGTTCAGGTCCAGGAAGCGCAGCAGGTCGCGGGCGGTACCGTCGGGGGAGGCCACCGCATCCTCGAAGCGGACCAGACGGCAGGCGTCGGCGCTCATCCGGCTCTGCGCCTCCAGCGCCGCCTCGGTGCCGAAGCTCCATTCGCGGCAGACGTCGGCGAAGGTCCGGCCCAGGAAGCGCAAGGGCCAGGTGTCGATGGTGGACTGCACCGCTCGGCGGCCGTCGCGCAGCACGATCAGGCAGCGCTCCGTCGGGAACAGGTAGGGGAAATAGCGCATCATCCGGGTGTGCGGCGACTTGATCACCACCGTCTTGTCCGCCGGGAATTCGGCCTCGATGCGACGGAGGAAGCCGCTGATCATATAGCAAAAGGTTTCCAGATCGCTGAACGACTCCCGGTTGCGCTGATAGAGGCGCAGGAAGCGTCCCTCATAGATGCGCGCGTCCTCCACCGTGTTCAGGAAGGGAAGCTCCCGGACGCCGTAGGGGTTGACCACCACGTCGGGATGCAGCTCCAGCAGGCTCTGGAGATAGTTGGTGCCGCTGCGCGGCATCACCCCGTGCAGGAAGACGATGCGGGGGGTGGCGCGAGGAGTGGCACCGGCCGCACCGGCGGCATCCGGCGCGATCCCGCGGACCGACTGGGCGACCGACCGCAGGTGACGGGCGTTCTCCTCCGTGAACCAGGGATCGAAGAAGCTGGATCTTTCCGTACTGGGAAGTCTAAGGAGCCGCTTTCCAACAAAACCGATCTCTTTTTGAAGACGATGAACCGCACCATTACCGAAGTGATTTCTTAACGATGCGGCATAATGATCGGCTGTCAGGGTCTTTGCATTCCAAAACACAACGGCCTCCTTTTGCGTCACCGCTCTGCCGGGCAATCCGGTTTTTCCCGGTCTTCGGCAATCGGTGCGTCTTTCCTGCAAATCGGGCAATCGCCGCCTCTCAGGGCTAGTTATGGCCCTATCTGATGGGCTTTTTTAGCTCTAATCCGGATCTAACCCCATGGGCTTATAAAGTTGCCGATGCGACCCCCAATGGTGGATCTCGCATCGGATAGCAACCTCATGACAAGGCATGTCCCTATCCTACGCATAGGAAAGTCACGTTTGATCTCAACTTCAAATTTACTGATACGCATAGGACACAGAACTCCGTCACTTCCTGTGGCGTTAGCCCGTATAGTGCCGTCTCACCAAATGTTTACTGTAGATTTTTCTTTCGTGATAACGGAAAGCCCTGCGCAGAGTCACCACCTCTCCGATCTTTCGGGTAAACGGGGGAAACCGAAGGTCTGTTCCCCCCTCCTGTTCTTTTTCAGGAGAGTCCACCCGCCCGGCCGGTCCCGCTGCCGCCCCTCCGGTGCCGGACCCGGTGCCGGGCCCGATGCTGGGCCCGATGCTGGGCCCAGTGCCGGGGATGCTTTCGCTTGAACGCCGCCGGGGCGGGGGTTATGGTCGGCCGGCCGCAGACGGGGAATACTCTAAATTGTTTAACTCTCAGTCGGGAAACCCTAAGGTGGCGGGTTTCGGCGCCGGTCCCTTTGCCCTTTTCCAGACCGCCTGGCACCACAGGTCGCTGATCCTGCGGCTGGCCCGGCGGGAGATCGACGCCCGCTATCGCGGCTCCGTGCTGGGCATCGTCTGGGCGGTGCTGAATCCGATCCTGATGCTGGCGGTCTACACCTTCGTCTTCTCGGTGGTGTTCCGCGCGCGCTGGGGCACGCCCAGCGGAGCTGCGGGCGAGAGCAACACCGAATTCGCCCTGCTGCTGTTCTCCGGCCTGATCCTGTTCAACGTGCTGGGCGAATGCCTGAATCGGGCGCCCGGGCTGCTGCTGGAGAACATCAGCTACATCAAGAAGGTGGTCTTCCCGCTGGAGATCCTGCCGCTGGTGTCGCTGGCGGTCGCTCTGTTCAACGCCGGCATCGGCTTCGTCATCCTGCTGGTCTTCCACCTCGCCGTGGCGGGGCTGCCGCCGCTGACGGCGCTGCTGCTGCCGCTGGTGCTGGCGCCCTTGTGCCTGACCACGCTGGGGTTGAGCTGGTTCTTCGCCGCCGCCGGCGTGTTCCTGCGCGACCTGCGGCAGGTGGTGGGGGTGGCCGTCACCGTGCTGATGTTCCTCAGCCCGATCTTCTATCCGATGACCGCGATTCCCGAGCGCTTCCGCGCCATCCTGCACCTGAACCCGATGACCGCGATCCTGGAGCAGTCGAAGGACCTGCTGTTCTGGGGCCGCGTCCCGTCGCCGGTGGAATGGGGTCTGGCGACGCTGGGCGCCTGGGTGGTGGCGTGGCTCGGCTATCTCTGGTTCATGAAGACCCGCCGGGGGTTCGCCGATGTCGTCTGAGACCGAGACTCCCACCGCCAACACCCCCGCCGATCCCCACGCCGATGCCCCTGTGGTCATCCGGGCGGAGGGGCTGGGCAAGGCCTACGCCATCTTCAAGCGCCCGCAGGACCGGCTGAAGCAGATGCTGGTGCGCGGCCGGCGCAAATATTACGACGAGTATTGGGCGCTGCGCGGTGTCGACCTGGAGGTCCGCCGCGGCGAGACGGTCGGGCTGATCGGCCGCAACGGCTCGGGCAAGTCCACCTTCCTGCAGCTTCTCTGCGGCACGCTGACGCCGACCTCCGGCCGCATCGCGGTCGATGGCCGCATCGCCGCGCTGCTGGAGCTGGGCGCCGGCTTCAACCCGGAATTCACCGGGCGCGAGAACGTCTATCTCGCCGCGTCGGTGCTGGGGCTGTCGAACGAGCAGATCGCCCAGCGCTACGACTCCATCGCCGAGTTCGCGGGCATCGGCGACTTCATCGAACAGCCGGTGAAGCTCTATTCCAGCGGCATGTACGCCCGCCTCGCCTTCGCGGTGGCGGCGCATGTCGATGCCGACATCATGATCGTCGACGAGATCCTGGCGGTCGGCGACGCTTCCTTCACCCAGAAATGCATGCGCTTCATCCACCGCTTCAAGGAGCGCGGCACCCTGTTCTTCGTGTCGCACGACACGGGCCAGGTGGTGAATTTGTGCGACCGGGTGGTGTGGCTGGACAACGGGTCGGTGCGGGCGATCGGCCCGGCACGGGAGGTCTGCCACGACTATCTGGCGGCGCTCTACAGCGACCAGGACACCTCGCGCGGCTTCCGCATCGGCGGGGCGCGGCAGGCGCTGCCCCAGGCCAAGCGCGAGGAACCGGTGGAGGACGCCCGCGCCGATCTGCTGAAGGCCTCCCAGCACCGCAACGCCATCGAGCTGTTCGACTTCAACGACAGCGGCCCCTGGTTCGGCAACCGCGGCGCCACCATCACCAACGTCTCGATCCTGGATGCCGAGGAGCATCCGCTCAACGTGCTGGAGGGCGGCGAGGTCATCGTGCTGAAGGTGGACTGCCGGGCCGACCAGCAGGTCCACCGCCCCATCGTCGGCTTCTATGTGAAGGACAAGCTGGGCCAGAACCTGTTCGGCGACAACACCTTCCTCAGCTACCAGCTCGACCCCGTCACCATCCCGGCCGGGCAGGACTTCGCCGCCCGCTTCCGCTTCCAGATGCCCTACCTGCCCAGCGGCGACTTCTCCATCACCGTGGCGCTCGCCGAGGGCACGCAGGAGGACCACGTCCAGCACCATTGGGTCGAGGACGCGCTGTTCTTCAAGGTCCACGCCAGCCATGTCGTGCGCGGGCTGGTCGGCATGCCGATGCTGGCGATCACGCTGGAGGCGGAGGGGGCGTCAGCACCCCAGCCTGCCCCCGCGACAAAATAGCGACAGGCCGCCGATAAGCCCGGACTGAGGCAGGAAAACCGCAGTTCCGGGCATTGTCGGGCGCCGCAAAGCGGGTTCCGGACAGCGGCTTGCATTCCGGCAGGGTGTCGGCGTATGTGTGTCGGCGGCTGTGACGGGGCCGTCCGACGGGCCTGAAAAATGGTGCCCGATGGGTCGCACCCCGCCGCGAAGCCAGGCAGAAGAAGAGGCGCAGGTGGATTCGTTTTTGAAGGACCAGGGATCGGACACTCTCCGTCGTATCTGCCGGCCGATCACGCTCCTGACCCCGGATCTCGTCACGGCGCCGGCCTCCTGGCTCGGCCATGTCCCCTTCGCCTTCTGGATCGTCGAGGCCCTGCGCCCGGACAGCCTCGTCGAACTGGGAACGCACACCGGCAACTCCTATGCCGCCTTCTGTCAGGCGGTCCGCCATGTCGGGCTGCCGACCTCCTGCTATGCCGTCGACACCTGGGCCGGCGACCCGCAGGCCGGCTTCTACGGCGACGACATCTACAACAGGCTCGCCGCCTATCATGACCCGCGCTATGCCGGCTTCTCGCGCCTGCTGCGGATGACCTTCGACGACGCGCTGGTCCATTTCGCCGACGGCAGCGTCGACCTGCTGCACATCGACGGGCTGCACACCTACGAGGCGGTGCGCCACGATTTCGAGACGTGGCTGCCGAAGATGAGCCGTCGCGGCGTGGTGCTGTTCCACGACATCAATGTCCGCAAGGGCGATTTCGGCGTCTGGCGCCTGTGGGACGAGATCACCCGCGACCATCCGTCCTTCACCTTCCTGCATTCGAACGGGCTGGGCGTGCTGGGCGTCGGCGAGGATCTGCCCGACGCGGTGCGCGAGCTGTTCGCCGTGCAAGCCGCCGGCGGCGAGGGGCTGCGGGCGGTCCGCAGCTGGTTCGACCGGCTGGGCGACGCCGCCATCGAGACCGAGACCATCCAGCGCCTGGAAGAGCAGGAAAAGCACCTGCGCACCGAGGTGGCGATGGTCCGCAAGGTGCTGGACGACCAGATCGCCCACAGCGAAGATCTCAAGGAGATGATCGCGACGCGCGACCGCGACATCGCGCTGATCCAGGGCTGGCTCACCGACCATCAGGCCGAGATCCGCCGCCAGGGCGAGGAGTTGGACGACCGCGAGCGCAACCTCGCCGCCCATGCCCGCGAGCTGGCGGCGCGCGAGCAGGCGATCGCCGAGCTGCACGGGGTGGTGGCCAGCCGCGACCAGCACATCCACAGCCTGGTCAACTCCACCTCCTGGAAGCTGTCGGCGCCGGTGCGCAAGCTGGGCCGCCTGACCCAGAAGGCCGGCCGCTTCTACCGCCGCCGCCTGCACAGCATCACGCTGGAGCCGCTGCACGACGTGAAGCCGAGCCCGCAGGGCGGCTATGAGGCGACCGGCAGCGATCCCGCCTTCCTGCTGCGCTCCGACCGCGGGCGGCTGCCCGGCCACTGGTGCGTGATCTCCTACCGGGTGGTGCGCGCCTCGGCCCCGCTGGTGCCGGTGATCTATGTCGATGCCGGCAACGGCTTCGACGAGCGGACGATGATCCGCCTGCCGGTCGACACGGTCGGCGAGTTCCGCCAGCTGGTCCTGCTGCCGCAGACGGTCAAGGCGCTGCGCTTCGACCCCGCCACCCGGCCGCTGTCCTTCGAGATCGCCGACTTCACCATCCGCGAGATCGGCAAGACCAACATCCTGCTCGACTATGTCCGGCAGAACCAGCCGGCACGCGTGCTGGACTATCTGCGCCGCCACGGCTGGCAGGCGACCAAGCAGCGCGTCCTGCAGGAGCTGCAGCCGAACCGCTGGTCGGCCGACTACAAGTCGTGGGTGCGGATGTACGACAGCCTGACGCCGGAGGACGGGGCGGCGATCAAGGCCGACATCGCCCGGCTGCCGGCGCGCCCGCGCTTCTCCGTCGTCATGCCGGTCTACAACACGCCGGAAGCCTACCTGCGCGAGGCGCTGGACTCGGTGCTGGCCCAGTTCTACCCGGACTGGGAGCTGTGCATCGCCGACGACGCCTCGACCGCCGCGCATGTGCAGACGGTGCTGGCCGAGTACAAGGCGCGCGACAACCGGATCAAGGTGGTCCGGCGCGAGACCAACGGCCACATCTCCGCCGCCAGCAACAGCGCGCTGGATCTGGCGACCGGCGATTTTGTCGCCTTGATGGACCATGACGACCGGCTGCCGCCGCACGCGCTCTACATGGTCGCGGCCGAGCTGGCCCGCCATCCCGACACCGACATCCTCTATTCCGACGAGGACAAGATCGATGCCGACGGCGAGCGCTACGACCCGCATTTCAAGTCGGACTTCAATCTGGACCTGCTGCACGGCCAGAACATGGTCAACCACCTGGGCGTCTTCCGCCGCTCGCTGATCGAGCAGGCCGGGCGCTTCCGCCTGGGCTTCGAAGGCAGCCAGGACTACGACCTGACCCTGCGCGCGGTCGAGGCGACGCAGCCTGAGCGCATCCGCCACATCCCGGCGATCCTCTATCACTGGCGCGTCTTCCCCGAATCCGCGGCCTTCTCCACGGTCGATCTGCCGCGCGCCACCGCCGCCGCCCACAAGGCGCTGACCGAGCATTTCCAGCGCCGCGGCGTCGACGCCACGGTGGAGACCTCGCCGGCGACCAACCGCTTCACCCGCATCCGCTACGCCCTGCCGGCCAAGCTGCCGCGGGTGTCGCTGATCGTGCCGACGCGCGACAAGGTCGATCTGCTGAAGGGCTGCGTCGACGGGCTGCTGCACCGCACCGACTATCCGGACCTGGAAATCCTGATCGTCGACAACAACAGCGAGGAAGCGGCGACCTTCGCCTATTTCGACACGCTGAAGGACGAGCCGCGGGTGCGGGTGCTGACCTACAAGGCGCCCTTCAACTACTCCTCGATCAACAACTTCGCCGCCGCCGAGGCGACCGGCGAGGTGCTGGGCCTGATCAACAACGACATCGAGGTGATGGAGCCGGGCTGGCTGGCCGAGATGGTCTCCCACGCCCTGCGGCCGGAGGTCGGCGCCGTCGGCGCCAAGCTCTATTACGCCGACGGCACCATCCAGCATGCCGGCGTCGTCACCGGCATCTGCGGCGTGGCCGGCCATGTTCACAAGGGGCTGACCCGCGACGCCTACGGCTATTTCAGCCGGGCCCAGCTGACCCAGGACCTGTCCTGCGTCACCGCCGCCTGCCTGATCCTGCGCAAGGAGATCTTCGACGAGGTCGGCGGGCTGAATTCCGAGAAGCTGGCCGTCGCCTTCAACGACGTCGATTTCTGCCTGCGCATCCGCGAGAAGGGCTATCTGGTCGTCTGGACGCCGTTCGCCGAGCTGTACCATCTGGAATCGGCCTCGCGCGGGCCGGACACCGCCCCCGACAAGGTCAAGCGCTTCATGGGCGAGGTGGCCTACATGCAGGAGCGCTGGGGCGACAGCCTGCTGGCCGATCCCTACTACAACCCGAACCTGACGCTGGACGCCGAGAATTTCGGGCTGGCCTTCCCGCCGCGCACGGTCAAGCCGTGGCTGCGCAAGGCCTGCCCCGAGCTGCGCAAAGAGCGCCTGAAGGAAAGCATCTGAGCCATGGACGTCGTCTCCCTCGACATTCCCGACGTTAAGATCATCCGCCCGAAGAAGTTCGGCGACCATCGCGGCTTCTTCTCGGAGACCTACACCAAGAAGACGTTCGAGGCGGCCGGGCTGCAGTACGACTTCGTTCAGGACAACCACTCGCTGTCGGCCGAGGTCGGCACCGTGCGTGGCCTGCATTTCCAGCTGCCGCCCTTCGCCCAGGACAAGCTGGTGCGGGTGGTGCGCGGCGCCATCCTGGACGTGGCGGTCGACATCCGCAAAGGCTCCCCCACCTTCGGCCGGCATGTCAGCGCGGTGGTCAGCGCGGCGGAGTGGAACCAGATCCTGGTGCCGATCGGCTTCGCCCACGGCTTCTGCACGCTGGAGCCGGACACCGAGGTCATCTACAAGGTGACCAACTATTATTCGCCCGAGCATGACCGCGGCCTGCTGTGGAACGATCCGGAACTGGGCATCGACTGGCCGGTGTCGGCGGACAAGGCGCATCTGTCGGCCAAGGACCACAAGCATCCGACCTTCGCCCAGCTTGGCGACTGGTTCTGACGGCGCTATTGGATTTCGGCTCTTTTTTGCCCGGTGGGGCTTTGGGCTCCGTTTTTGGCGGTAAGGTGGTTTGATGACGCGCATTCTCGTCACCGGCGGCGCCGGTTTCATCGGCTCGGCGGTGGTCCGCCAGCTTCTCGCCGAAACCGACGCCTTCGTCGTCAATGTCGACAAGCTGACCTACGCGGCCAACCTGTCCTCCCTGCCGGGCGCCGAGGGCAATCCGCGCTACGCCTTCGAGAAGGTCGACATCTGCGACGCCGCCGAGCTGAGGCGGGTGTTCGACACCCACCAGCCCGACGCGGTGATGCATCTGGCCGCCGAATCCCATGTCGACCGCTCGATCGACGGGCCGGGCGAGTTCATCCAGACCAACGTGGTCGGCACCTTCCGCCTTTTGGAAGCGGCGCGCGGCTACTGGTCGGCGCTGCCGGCGGAGCGCAAGGAGCGCTTCCGCTTCCACCACATCTCGACCGACGAGGTGTTCGGCACGCTGGGCGACGACGGCTTCTTCACCGAGACCACCGCCTACAGCCCCAACTCGCCCTATTCGGCCAGCAAGGCGTCGAGCGACCATCTGGTGCGCGCCTGGCACGAGACCTACGGGCTGCCGGTGGTGCTGACCAACTGCTCCAACAATTACGGCCCCTACCATTTCCCGGAGAAGCTGATCCCGCTGATGATCCTGAAGGGTCTGGCGGGCGAGAAGCTGCCGGTCTACGGCAAGGGCGACAACATCCGCGACTGGCTCTATGTCGAGGACCATGCCCGCGCGCTGCGGCTGGTGCTGGAGAAGGGCCGGATCGGCGAGAGCTACAACATCGGCGGCCACAACGAGCGCACCAACCTGGAGGTCGTCCGCGCCATCTGCGCGCATCTGGACGAGATGCACCCGGCCGGCGCCCCGCACGACCGCCTGATCAGCTTCGTCACCGACCGCCCCGGCCATGACAAGCGCTATGCCATCGACGCCGGCAAGATCGAGCGCGAACTGGGCTGGACCCCGCAGGAAACCTTCGAGAGCGGCCTGCGCAAGACGGTCGCCTGGTATCTGGAGAACCGCGACTGGTGGCAGGCCATCCTGAACGGCTCCTACCAGGGCGAGCGGCTCGGCCTGACGGAAGAAGGAGCCGCGCAATGAAGGTTCCCATGAAAGTCCTGGTTCTCGGCAGCAACGGCCAGCTCGGCTTCGAGCTGATGCGGGCCAACTGGGCGCCGGGCACCGATGTGGTCGGTCTGCCCTATCCCGAGTTCGACGTGACCCGGCCGGGCGACGTGGAGAAGGCGGTCGCCACCCACGCGCCGGACCTACTGGTCAACGCCACCGCCCACACCGCCGTCGACAAGGCCGAGAGCGAGGTCGACCTGTCCTTCGCCATCAACCGCGACGGGCCGGGCGCCATGGCGGCGGCCTGTGCGGCGCGCGGCATTCCCTTCATCCATGTGTCGACCGACTATGTGTTCGACGGGACGAAGGACGGCATCTACAGCGAGGACGACCCGATCAACCCGCTGGGCGTCTATGGCGCCAGCAAGGCGGCGGGCGAGGAGGCGGTGCGGGCGGCGACGCCGCATCACGTCATCCTGCGCACCTCCTGGGTCTACAGCGCCTACGGCAACAACTTCATCAAGACGATGCTGCGCTTCGGCAAGGAGCGCGAGGAGATGCGGGTGGTCGCCGACCAGCACGGCTCGCCCACCGCCGCCGCCGACCTCGCCGCCGCCATCGTGCAGATCGCCCAGACCATCGAGAAGACCGGCAGCGCCGCCTGGGGCACCTACCACCTGACCGGCAGCGGCTACACCACCTGGCATGATTTCGCCGAGCACATCTTCCGGCAGCTGGAAGAGCGCACCGGCAAGCGGCCGCGCCTGACCGCCATCGGCACGGCCGACTACCCGACCCCGGCGCGCCGCCCGGCCAATTCGAGGCTGGACTGCAGCCGCGCCAGGGAGCGTCTCGGCGTCGCCTGCCCGCCGTGGCAGGAGAGCGTCGACCGCGTGATCGACGAGCTGTTCACCAACCCGCCGCAGGCGTGAGGACGAGGACCATGAAGGGCATCATCCTGGCCGGCGGATCCGGCACCCGGCTCTACCCGGTGACCCGGGCGATCAGCAAGCAGCTGCTGCCGATCTACGACAAGCCGATGATCTATTTCCCGCTCAGCACCCTGATGCTGGCGGGCATCCGCGACATCCTGGTCATCACCACGCCGCACGACCAGCCGCTGTTCCAGACGGTGCTGGGCGACGGGTCGCAGTGGGGCCTGAACCTGACCTACGCCATCCAGCCCTCGCCCGACGGGCTGGCCCAGGCCTTCATCATCGGCCGCGAGTTCGTCGGCAACGACAGTTGCGCGCTGGTTCTCGGCGACAACATCTTCTATGGCCACGGCCTGACCAACATCCTGCGCGCCGCCGGCGAGAAGGCCGAGGGCGCCAGCGTCTTCGCCTATGCCGTGCGCGACCCCGAGCGCTACGGCGTGGTGGAGTTCGACAGCGAAGGCCGGGCGCTGAGCATCGAGGAGAAGCCGGCCGCGCCGCGCTCCAAATGGGCGGTGACCGGGCTCTATTTCTACGACAACGACGTGCTGGACATCGCCGCCGCGGTGAAGCCGTCGGCCAGAGGCGAGTTGGAGATCACGTCCGTCAACGCCGCCTATCTGGAATTGGGCAAGCTGTCGGTCGAGCAGATGGGCCGCGGTTACGGCTGGTTCGACACCGGCACCCACGACAGCCTGCTGGAGGCGGCGGAGTTCGTCCGCACCATCCAGCACCGCCAGGGTTTGCAGATCGCCTGCCCGGAGGAGATCGCCTACACCTCCGGCTGGATCGACGCCGAGCAGGTACGCCGCCTGGCAGAGCCGCTGAAGAAGAACGATTACGGGCGCTACCTGCTTGGGCTGCTAGGCTAAAGACCAAGGGCTAAAGACCAAGGATCAAGCGGCGCCTCCGCCGTGTTGTCCCTTGGCGGCTGTCCCGCGGTCCCCCTGACGGGCCGCGGACAAGCCGCCAACACCAACAGCCAAGACAGGAAGGCAGCCCTTGCCGGCTCTCACCAACCGAAAGCGTGTCCTCGTCACCGGCGGCGCCGGCTTTCTGGGATCCCACCTGTGCGACCGGCTGCTGGCGGCCGGGAACGACGTGCTGTGCGTCGACAACTTCTTCACCGGCAGCCGCGACAACGTCCTGCACCTGCTGGACAACCCGCATTTCGAGCTGATGCGCCACGACGTGACGTTTCCGCTCTATGTCGAGGTCGACGAGATCTACAACCTCGCCTGCCCGGCCTCGCCGATCCATTACCAGCACGATCCGGTGCAGACGACCAAGACCAGCGTGCATGGCGCCATCAACATGCTGGGGCTGGCCAAGCGGGTGCGCGCGCGGATCATGCAGGCCTCGACCTCCGAGATCTACGGCGACCCGGCGGTGCATCCGCAGCCCGAGGAATATTGGGGCAACGTGAACACCATCGGTCCGCGCGCCTGCTATGACGAGGGCAAGCGCTGCGCCGAGACGCTGTTCTTCGACTATCACCGCCAGCACAAGCTGGACATCAAGGTCATCCGCATCTTCAACACCTACGGCCCGCGCATGCACCCCAACGACGGGCGCGTGGTGTCGAACTTCATCATCCAGGCGCTGAAAGGCGAGCCGATCACCATCTACGGCGACGGCCAGCAGACGCGGTCCTTCTGCTATGTCGACGACCTGATCGAAGGCTTCCTGCGCTTCATGGACACGCCGGCGGGCGTCACCGGCCCGATCAACCTGGGCAACCCCGGCGAGTTCACCATGCTGGAACTGGCGGAGAAGGTGATCCGCCTGACCCGTTCGAACTCGAAGATCGTGCACAAGCCACTGCCGCAGGACGATCCCAAGCAGCGCCAGCCCGACATCGCCAAGGCCCGCGCCCTGATGGAGTGGGAACCGGTCGTGTCGCTGGAAGAGGGTCTGGCCCGCACCATCGCCTATTTCCGCGGGCGCTTCTTCGCCTGAGAAGGGGCCTGAGAGGGCTCTGCGGCCCCCATCCTCTGCCGTCCATCCTACCGCCAATGAGCGCCTAGCCCGCGCCGCTGCGCCTGACGCATTGTCCGGCTCCACGTCGCGGGTGCCGGGCCGCCGATCAAGCCCGCACCTCCACATGACGGATACGTGTGGCCGGCCCGCTCTCCTGCGCCGGCCACCTCATCGTTCGGGAGGTGCCGCATGCTGCCGATCAGCCCCAGCGGCTGCCCCAGCGGCTACAGGGTGTGAGGATGGGCGTTCTGCCGATGCCGGCCGGCCTGCAGGGAAGACAGCCGGTGGACGAAGCGGCGCCGGCCGCCGCACCGGAGCGGGATCGGCTGGCCGGCCATTGGCCGGGGGGCGACACGATCAAGGTGGTGGCGATGCTGATGGTGATCGGCATCCACGTCATCAGCCCGCATTTCTTCGGCCAGATCCCGGCCACGCCGCCGGGCCAGCCCTTCCGCTTCGACATCCACTGGTGGATCGCCGCGGCGATCGACAGCCTGTGCCGAAGCAGCGTGCCGCTGTTCTTCATGGTCAGCGGCGCCCTGCTGCTGCCGCGCGCCGAGCCGATCGCCGCCTTCCTGCGCAAGCGCTTCGTCGCCGTGGTGGTGCCGATGGTGGCCTGGAGCGGCTTCTATCTGGTCTGGGGACACCAGATCATCCATTTCGCCGGAACGCCGCCGCTGAGCGCGCTGCCGCGCCAGCCGGCCTTCTTCCATCTGTGGTTCCTCTATCCGCTGCTGCTCTCCTATCTGGCGATGCCGCTGATGCGGGCGGTCTTCGCCCAGGGCGGGCGGCTGGTCGGCTACGCGCTCGTCCTGTGGGGGCTGGCGACGGCCTGGATGTTCGCGAACAATTTCGCCGCCGGCAATGCCGAGCCGGGCGTCCTGTGGCCGGACTATCCTTATTACCTCGGCTATGTGCTGCTGGGCGGCGCGCTGCTGCGGTTCCGCGACCGCATTCCGCTTTGGGCCGTCGGCGGGCTGTTCGGGCTGTCGGCGGCGGCGACGACGCTGCTGACCTATGTCTGGTCGGTCCGGCTGGGCACCGCCAGCGAACAGTTCATGGGATATTTCGCCCCCAACGTGGCGGTCGGGGCGGTGGCGGCCTTTCTGGCCCTGGACGGGCTGTCCCGCCGCCTGGGCCGGGCGGCGCAGGCAGTCATCCGCTTCCTCGGCAGCCTGTCCTTCGGCGTCTACGCCGTCCACCCCGTCGTCATCCTGTACCTCATCGGCGACACGCGGAACTGGTTCGCCAATCCCAGCCTCATCGCGCTCGCCGGGATCGCCACGGTGGTGCTGGGGTCCGGCGCCATCGCCTTCGTGCTGTCGCGGATCCCGCTGCTGCGCCGGTTGGTGTGAGGGTGTGAGACGCGGCGGCGCCGGAACTGCCATGCACGTTGGGATAGCGGCTATGACGATTAGCACCATTCCAAATCGTTGACTCCGCTCCTATCCTCCGCTCGCGGAACGCAATCTGGGGGTGAGCGATGCCGGTCTGGCGCTTCTGGAACACCATCACGGGCTCGCACTTCTATACGGGGAGCGAGGTCGAGCGGGACGTCGTCGCAACCAACCTGTCCTCGATGAATTACGAGGGGATCGCCTTCACCAACCCCACGGCGACCGACACCACCGTCTGGCGGTTCCGCCGGGCCGACACCGGCACCTTCTTCTACACCGCCAGCACCGCCGAACGGGACGCGGTGCGCAGCACGATGCCGAACTACGTCTACGAGGGGGCGGCCTACGCCGCCAGCACGGCGCAGACGGCGAGCGCGTCGCAGGCGGTCTACCGGTTCTGGAACTCCGACAACGGCGCGCATTTCTACACCGGCTCGGCGGAGGAGCGGGACGCGGTGATCGCCACCCTGCCCAACATGCGTTACGAGGGCATCGCCTACTACATGGCGCCGGCGCCGCAGACCGACCGCAGCGGGGCGCCCGACACCGCCTGGTACCTGTCCGCCTATCCCGACGTCGCCGAGGCGGCGGCCGCCGGCGTCACCTCCGCCGCGCAGCACTGGCAGGAGTTCGGCCTGCGCGAGGGGCGGCTGCCGCGCGATCTGGCCGCCTTGAGCGGCGACGACAGCATCGCCAGCATCTACAGCGTCACCGGCCATGGCGACCGCATGAACGGCGGGTCGGGCAACGACACGCTGCAGGGCGGGCTGGGCAGCGACACCATCTTCGGCGAGACCGGCAACGACGTCCTCTACGGCTATCAGAGCGACTATCTGAACGGCGGCTCCGGCGATGACACCTACTACGTCTACACCAACAGCGTCACGGTCCAGGAAGGGGCGAACGGCGGCACCGACACGATGTGGCTGGGCGACAGGATCACCAGCTACACCATTCCGTCCAACGTCGAGGTGACCAACCTCTCCTACTATCTCACCAACGGGGACTATCCCAACTCGACCGTCTTCCTGACCGGCAGCAGCGGGGACGACACCGTCCTGATGCCCTACGACGTCAACCTGCCGATGGGCGGCTATTACTCCAAGGCAGTGACGGTCAACGCCGGTGCCGGCAACGACTTCATCCGGATGACGGGTACCATCAATGGCGGCGACGGCAACGACACCATCATGTCGTCCTTCTGGGTCAGCCAGTATGGCCATCCCACCTCTTACAAATCGTTTGACGACCTCATCGACGGCGGGAACGGCAACGACACGATCTATCTGTCGTCGGGCACCGACACGCTGGCCGGCGGAGCCGGTGCGGACAGCTTCGTCGTCGCGCGGCCGACGACCGGGCCGGCGCCGGGTTTCATGGTCTATGCCGGGCCGTCCGGGGTGACGACGATCACCGACTTCCAGCCCGGTGCCGACACGCTGCGCTTCGAGCAGACCACCCTGTCCGCGCAGCAGATCGCCGACCGCTTCAGCATGGCGTCCTTCCTGTCGTCCGACGGGACCCCGATGCTGGTCGGCCGCTTCACCGACGCCGATTTCAGCAGCGCTTACACCACCAACTCCACGCTGGAAATCCGGCTGGCCGGCCTCACCCCCGGCCAGCTGACGGCGGGAATGATCGCGGCGGTCTGAGGGCCGGCGAGGGGAGCGCTCTCAGACGCCCTTCACCAACCGCTCCTCCCAGGCGAGCGCCGAGGCGACGATGGTCTCCAGGTCGGCGTGGCGCGGGGTCCAGTCGAGCGTCCGGCCGATGCGCTCGACGCCCGCCACCAGGGCCGGGGGATCGCCGGCGCGGCGCGGGGCGATGCGCATGGGCAGCGGACGGCCGGTCACCCGCTCCACCATCGACAGCACCTCGCGCACCGAATAGCCGCGGCCGTAGCCGCAGTTCAGCACCTCCGACGCGCCGCCCGCCTCCAGATGGCGGAGCGCCGCGACATGGGCGTCGGCGAGGTCGCTGACATGGATGTAGTCGCGCACACAGGTGCCGTCCGCCGTGTCGTAGTCGTCGCCGAAGATCTGCAGCTCCGCCCGCTGGCCGGTGACGGTCTGGGCGGCGATCTTGATCAGGTGGGTGGCGACCTTCGACACCTGTCCCGAGCGGCCCTGCGGGTCGGCCCCGGCGACGTTGAAATAGCGCAGCGCGACATAGCGCAGATCGTGCGCCGCCGCGCTGTCGCGCAGCATCCACTCCGTCATCAGCTTGGAGGAGCCGTAGGGGTTGATCGGCTTGGTCGGCGTCTGCTCGTCGATCGGCAGGCGGTCGGGCATGCCGTAGACGGCGGCGGTGGAGGAGAAGATGAAGCGGCCGATCCCGGCCTCGACGCAGGCCTCGATCAGGGCGTGGCTCTTCACCGTGTTGTTGCGGTAGTAGGCGAGCGGCCGCTCCACCGATTCCGGCACGACGATGCTGCCGGCGAAATGCATCACGGTGCCGATGCCGTGGCGGGCGAAGGTCTCGGCCAGCAGGGCCTTGTCGCCGACGTCGCCCTCGACCAGCGGCACGTCGTCGGGGAGGGCCTGGCGCCGGCCGGTGGACAGATCGTCCAGCACCACGACGGCGCGTCCCTGGTCGCGCAGCGCCAGCACCACATGGGAGCCGATATAGCCGGCGCCGCCGGTCACCAGCACGGTCGCGTTGTCGCTCCTGGTCATGGTCCGCTCTTCGTCGTTGGGCGTCATCCGCCTGAAAGTAGCGCGCCCGCGGCCTCCGGCATGGGTTTTTCCGGCTTAAGGCTAGGGCTTCCGGAGAGGCCGGAGAGGGCACGCGTTACCCCGTTGTGAGCGATGCGGGGTCACCACAACGATCTTCCCCGGGCATCTCCCCTGGGCATCCGCCGCATCACTTCGCCAGCCCCAGCCGGCGGCAGCCCGGCTCCCCTCCGTCATTCGCCGGACGGGGGGAGGCCAGGGCGACCGTGCCGGCATCGGTGTCCCCGGCCAGAACGCACAGCACCGGCGGCCGGTCCAATGCCGCCGCCGGCCGCAGCAGGATGGTGAAGCCGGCCTGTCCGCGGTCGGCGGCGGGGAAGGCGGCCTGCAGGTCGGGCCGGCGCTCCGGCCCATGGGACACCACGGTCAGCGGCACGTCGCTCACCACCGCGATGGTCTGCATGGCACGGACGCCGGTCCAGGGCGCCCAGCCGCGCAGGCGCAGCATCCCGTTCTCCAACCGGACCTCGTCCAGGCTGCCGCCGGTCGGGAACGGCCCGCCGGCCGGGACCGCATCGGCCGGAAGGGCGCTCGCCTCCCGCGCCGGCATGCCGGAATTCGCGGCCCTGGGATCGAGAGCCGACCAGGGCACCCGGACCTGATCGGGATAGGGGGAGACCGGCTCCGTCACCGTGTCCGGGATGATGTGGGCATAGCGGTTGAAGACCTGGGTGAAGCGGTCCTCCGCCATGTCGGGGAAGAGCGGGCGGAAGAAGTCCACATGCGGGGCGATCAGCGTGTGGGCGATGGAGTTGTAGCCCCAGCCGGCCAGCACCGCCCCGGTGAAGATCGGCAGCGTCTCCACCAGCCAGCCCTTGGGGTGCGCCGCCTGCTGGGCCGACAGCCGGGCGGTCAGCGCGGTCTGCGGCCGGTCGAAGATCGGCTTGGCCGACTGGATCGGGTTGAACTGCCCGAAGGTCAGCAGGTTGGCCGCCACCGCCACCCCTGCCACCAGCGTGCCCGTGCGCAACGGCGGCAGTCCCATCACCGGGATCAGGCGCCACAGCGCCAGCCCGCCGGCCAGCACCAGCAGGATCGTCCCGTCGAACAGGCTGGACCAGGGCGCCACGCCGCCGGCGCGCTTGGACAGCACCCAGGCCGCCAGCACGGCGGCGGTGAACAGCGCGACGCGCAGGGGCGTGATCCGCCAGCGGACCGAACCGGCCAGCAGCGCGGTGGCGACCAGCGCCAGCAGGCCGACCGCCACGATCATGCGCGGCGGGAAGACGCGGTCCCACAGCAGGATTTTCCCCACCGCCGCCGGGATGGGCAGCAGCATCCAGGCCGACACCAGCGCCAGCCCGCCGCCCAGCACCGCCAGGCCGGTCAGCAGCCGGCCGCGATCGACGGCTCCTCCGGAGAGGCCCTGCCGCCAGTCGGCGAAGACCAGCAGCAGCAGCGGCCAATAGCTGCCGATCGCCCCGGTCTCCACGATGTTGTGGACGATCAGGCTGTCGAAGCCGCGGGTGGTGATGAAGGGCAGGACCGTCGACAGCCAGATGCGCCAGTCGCCGCTGCCGCCGTCGCTGTGCCGCTGTCCGGGATAGACGGTCGCGGTCATCGCCTGCAGCGGTTCGGCCAGATAGCCGTAGACGGTGCCGGCGGCCAGGGCGGCGGCCAGTCCCGCCGTCGCCAGCAGCGGCCACCGCAGCAGGTCGCGGCGCAGCGCCAGCACCAGCACGGCGCCGACGAAGCCCAGCGACAGGATCACCGGCGGGTAGAAATGCGACAGCAGCCACACCGCCGCCAGCCAGTAGAGCAGCAGCCCCTTCACCGGCAGCCGCAGCGGCGCCGCCGCCAGCGTCACCAGCAGCCAGGGGAACAGGGCGAGCAGCGGCCCGGTGGTGGTCCAGGCATATTGGGTGTAGCCGGCGAAGAAGGCGAGCAGCGAGAAGCAGACGGAGATGCCCGGCGCCATCCCCAGCATCCGCCCCATCCGCTGATAGCCGATCAGGAACAGGGCGATGAAGGCGGCATGGTAGATGGCGAAGGCATGGGCCGGATCGACCAGGAAGAAGGCCCAGTATTGCGGCTTGAAGGGCAGCGCCCAGTCCAGCAGGGGCAGGGCGTTGAAGTTGCGCAGATCCTCGTGATAGGGCGAATGGGCGTTGTAGCGGGCGAAATCATTGTCGACCGCGATCTGGAGATAGGGCGTCCACACCGCCCATTCGTCGCTGCGGATGTCGCGCGGCTTGCCGAGCACGAGGCCGCTGTCCTCCGTCACCCCCATCTGGCGCAGCGCCACCCCGTAGGAGGAGGGCGTCCAGGCCATCGCCGCGTAGAGCACCGACAGGGTCAGCACGACGGTGGCGAACAGCCCCCCGGCGGAAACGGTCAAGGATTTGGGCATCGGGGACTCACCAGATTGCAGACCGACGAACGCGCCGGAGGATGTCGCGGAAGGGCGGGAAAGGTCGCCGGGCCGCTCAAGTCAAAGCTTGGCAGCCGGCTGGCCTTGTAGCATCGCAATGGCGATGATCCAACATGGAGCGACGGCACTCTGTTGGGCATGCCCCCGCTCTCAAGGCTCGCGGATGCTCTCGTCCAGCGCGCGGATGACGGGATAGAGGAAGTAGGACAGGACGGAGCGGGTGCCGACGCGGATCTCGGCCGAGGCGACCATGCCGGGGCTGAGGTTGGTGCCGTCGGGCACCGCCTCCAGCCGGGTGTCGGTCAGGCGGATGCGGGTGCGGAAGACGGCGCCGGCGGCCGGGCGGGGGGCGTCGGGATTGGCGGCGGCCGAAGAGCCGCCTTGAGCGCCGGTCGGGTCGTGGGTGAAGGCGTCGGCGCTGATGGTGCGGATTTCGCCGGACAGGGTGCCGTGGCGCTGGAAGGGGAAGGCGTCCAGCTTCACCCGCACGAAGTCGCCGACCCGCACCAGACCGATGTCGCGCGACGGGATATCGGCCTCCACCTCCAGCGGCACGTCGGCGGGGACCAGGGTGACCAGCGGTTCGGCCTCGCGGATGACGGAGCCGACGGAGCGCTTGGCCACCTCCAGCACCACCGCGTCGACCGGGGCGGTCAGGGTGACCAGCGAGCGGCGGCGCTCGGCCTTGGCGATCTGCTCGACCAGGGTGGCCCGCTGGCGGGTCTGCTCCACCAGCTCCTCCGCCGTCTTGCGCCGCCATTCGTCGACGAAGGCGGCGCGGTCGGCCTGGACGCCGCGCAGCTCGTGCGCGCTTTCCCGCTCGCGGTCCTGCAGGGCGGTCAGGTCGTCGCGCATGCGCAGCCGCTCGATCCGCGCCTCGAGATAGGTCAGGCGGGAGCCGGTCTGGCGTTCCTGAAGCTGGCGGCGGATGTCCTCCACTTCGCCGACCACGGCGAGCCGCTCGGCAAGGCCGGCCTGGGCGCGGCGGCTGGCGGCGATGGCGCTGTCCAACTGCCCGGCCTTCTCGTCCAGCGAGGCGAGGCGGGAGCGGTATTCGGCGCGGCGACGCTCCAGGATGGCCGCTTGAACCGCAAAATCGGAATTATTGGCGGGGTTGCCGGCGGGCGGGGCGTAGTCGCTGCCGTCCAGTTCGGCGCGCAGCCGGCCGATCTGCGCCTCGACGCTGGCGAGCTTGCCGGTCAGGTCGGCCAGATCGGCGGCGGCGAAGGTGGGGTCGAGCGTCGCCAGACGGTCGCCGGCCCGGACGCGGTCGCCGACCTGGACGTCGACGCCGCGCACCACCGCGGTCTCCAGCGGCTGGGCCACCACCAGCGGCGCGGTGGTCACCAGCCGGCCGCCGGCGGTGACGATGCGGTCGACCTGGGCGAAGCCGGCCCACAGGACCAGCACCACCAGCAGCCCGGCCAGCACATAGAGGGTGGAGCGCGCCAACCAGGGCAGCGGCGCATGTTCGATCGCCGCCCCGTCCGGCAGGTAATCCAGCGCGAAGCCCGGCGGCGGGGCCGACGGCGCCGGCAGGGCGGTGCGGCGGCGGCCAGAGGGAGAAGGAGCGGGAGGAGAAGCGGCGGGGGTGGGGTCGGCCTTGGCCGGGACGACCTCGCGGCCGGTCTCCGCCGGTGCTGCGTCCTGCTCCATCTCGGGCATCTGTGTGTCGGGCATGGCTCAGCGCCCCCGGTTCTGCTGCTGCCACAGATGCCGGTATTCGGCGCAGCGGTCGAGCAGGATGGGATGGGGGGCGAGGTCGAGCAGGCGGCCCTGCTCCAGCACGGCGATGGTGTCGCAGCCGGTCAGGGTGGAGAGCCGGTGGGTGACGATCAGCACGGTGCGGCCGCGGGCGATGCGCCGCAGGTTGGCCATGACGATGGCCTCGCTGTCGGGGTCGAGCGCGCTGGTCGCCTCGTCCAGGATCAGCAGGCGCGGCTGGGGCAGCAGGGCACGGGCGATGGCGATGCGCTGCTTCTGGCCGCCGGACAGGTTGGTCGCCCCCTCCTCCACCAGCGTGTCGTAGCCGTCGGGCAGGCGGTGGATGAACTCGTCGGCACCGGCCAGCCGGGCGGCCTCGACGATCTCCTCGCGGCTGGCCTCGGGCATGGTCATGGCGATGTTGTCGCGGATGGTGCCGCGGAACAGAAAATTCTCCTGCAGCACCACGCCGATGGAGCGGCGCAGATGAGCCAGATCCAGCTCGCGGATGTCCAGCCCGTCATAGCGGATGCTGCCGTCCTGCAGCGGGTAGAAGCCCTGGAGCAGCCGCATCAGCGTGCTCTTGCCCGAGCCGCTGCGCCCGACCAGCCCGACGACGGAGCCGGCCGGCACGGTCAGGGTGACGCCGTCCAACGCCGGCGGGCGGTTGCGGTCGTAGCGGAAGCCGAGCCCTTCGATCTCGATGCGGCCGATCAGGGCGGGGCAGGCACCGCTGCCCTCGCGCCTGGGCTCGGCCGGGTGGTTCATCACCTCGCCCAGCATGCGCACCGACAGGGCGGTCTCCTGGTACTGGTGGATCAGCGAGACGATCTGGACCAGCGGCGTCACCACCCGGCCCGACAGCATCTGGAAGGCGATCAGCGCGCCGACCGACAGCTGGCGGTCGAAGACGTCGAAGGCGCCGACGGCGACCACCGCCACCATCATCGCCTTCTCCAGGAACTCCGTCACCGTGCGGGCGGCGATGGAGATGCGGCCGACCCGGTAATGGCTGGTCACCGCGCGCGCCGCCTTGCGGTCCCAGCCGCGGCGCTGCTGCGGTTCGAGCGCCGAGGACTTGACAGTGCGCATGCCGTGGATGGTCTCCACCAGCATGGCCTGCCGCTCGGCGTCGGCGTTGTAGAGGTCGCGCAGGCGGCTGCGGTAGACCGGCACCAGGGCGACGACCACCCCGGCGATCAGGGCTGCGAACAGCAGGGCGACCAGCGTCAGCTTGACCGAATAGAAGAACAGCACCGGCAGGAAGACCAGCAGCACCAGGCTGTCGAGCACGGTGGACAGCAGATTGCCGGTCAGGAACTCGCGGATGCGCTCCACCTGCTGCATGTGGCGCACGGTGACGCCGGCCGAATGCCCGTCGAAGAAGGTGATGGGCAGGTCGAGCAGATGGCCGAAGGTGCGGTTCAGCAGGCGGATGTCGATGCGGTTGGCCGCCGCCAGCAGGATGAACTGGCGCAGGAAGCGGAAAGCCGCCTCGAACAGCAGGGCCGCCAGCACGCCGATGGTCAGCACCTGCAGGGTGGCGACGGTCTCGTTCACCAGCACCTTGTCGATCACGATCTGGAAATAGACCGGGACGGCAAGGGCAAGCGCGTGCAGCACCAGCGCCGCGACGACCACGTCGCGGAAGGCGGATTTCTGGCGCAGGATTTCCGGCACGAACCAGCGCAGGCCGAAGGGCTGGCGCGGGTCGGCAAGGCCGTGGCGCGGCTTGAGGAAGACCAGCTCGCCGTCCCAGCGCTCCAGGAAGCGGTCGCGCGGCACGTCGATCACGTCCAGCCGGTCGGCCAGCGGGTCGACGACGCCGACCATCGGTTCCTCCGCCGGATCGGCTGGACGCGACAGCCCGACCAGGATGACGGTGTTGCCGTTGGACAGCCGCGCCAACAGCGGGAAGACGGGGGGCAGGGCCTGCAGGGCCTTCCAGTCCAGCCGGCGGGCGGTCGCCTTGAAGCCGGTGGCGGCGGCGATGCGCAGCAGGTCGGCGGTCGACGGTTCGCCGCGGCCCGGAGCGACGCGGGCGCGCAGGGCGGCCGGCGAGGCCGACAGGCCGTGATGGCGCGCCACCAGCGTCAGGCAGCGCAGCGCGGTGCTTTCGTCCGCATCGGCGCCGGGCGGTAAGGCGGCATCCGGCGGGGGCGGCGCGACGGTCGTGCTGGCGTCCGGCATCGGTCAGCCGAAATTCGGCGAGCGGGGCCGTCCGGGCGGGGAGACCAGGGCCGCGGGGCCAGTGGACGGACCGGTGGGGGTGGCGGGCTGGATCGGGGCCTGCACGGGGGTCTGGAAGGCCGGGGAAGGAGCAGGCGCGGGAGCCGGCACGGTACCGGAATTGGGCGGCAGCACCCCGGCGGCCTCCAGCCGCTGGCGCATGCCTTCCAGGGCGGACAGGCTGGCAAGGAAGCCGGGCAGGCTCATCACCACCCGCTGGCGGATGGCGGGCAGCGGCTGGCCGTTGGCATCCTTGCGCAGAGCCGACAGGCTGAACAGGTCGATGCGGACCATGCCGTTGCCGAAGCCGATGTCGAAGACCCCGTCGGCATAGAGTTCGGGGATGCGGTCGTCGGGCGGCGGCTCGATGGTCATGATGGTTCCGGCAGCAGAAGGCGGGGCGCCGCTGCGGCACCCTCGCATCCTCTTTCTACCGGAAGGCGGCGATCCGGACCAAGCCGCCAATGCCCGCAGCCGCAAAGAGACACAAGCGCCGCTCGCGCTTATGTCTCACTGCGAACGCTTAGCCGCTCAGTTGCGGCCGTAGACGTCCTCGAGCCGGACGATGTCGTCCTCGCCGAGATAGGAGCCGGACTGCACCTCGATGATGGTCAGCGGCACCTTGCCGGGGTTCTCCAGCCGGTGGACCGTGCCGATCGGGATGTAGATCGACTGGTTCTCGTAGACCATCACCTGCTCCTCGCCGCGGGTGACCAGCGCGGTGCCGTTGACCACCACCCAATGCTCGGCGCGGTGATGGTGCTTTTGCAGGGACAGGCGCGAGCCGGGGGCGATGGTCAGGCTCTTCACCTGGAAGCGGTCGCCGGTGTGCAGCGACTGGTAGGAGCCCCAGGGGCGGTGGACCCGGCGATGGCTGACCGACTCGCTGCGCCCCTCCGCCTTCAGCCGGTCGACGATGCGCTTGACGTCCTGCGCCTGGCTGCGATCGGCGACCAGCACGGCGTCGTCGACCACCACCACCACGGCGTTCTCCACCCCGACCACGGCGGTCAGGTGGTTGTCGCTGCGGACGTAGCAGTCGCGGGCCCCCTCCAGCAGCACGTCGCCGACGACGACGTTGCCCTCGCCATCCTTGTTGCCGACGTCCCACAGCGCCGACCAGGCGCCGACGTCGGTCCAGCCGATCTCGCAGGGGACGACGGCGGCGCGGTCGGTGCGCTCCATCACCGCATAGTCGATGGAGATGCTGGGCGCCTTGGCAAAGGCGGCGGCGTCGAGGCGGAAGAAGTCGAGGTCCCTGGAGCCCTGCTCCAGCGCCTCGCGGCAGGCCCCCAGCACCGCCGGGGCGTGGCGCTCCAGCTCGGCCAGCAGGCGGGCGGCCGGGAACAGGAACATGCCGCTGTTCCAGGCATAGGTGCCCTCGGCGAGGTAGCGCTCGGCCACCTCCAGCGACGGCTTCTCGACGAAGGCGGCGACGTTGTAGGCGCCGTCGGCCTCGTCCATCGAATGGCCGCGGCGAATATAGCCGTAGCCGGTCTCCGGCCGGGTCGGGGTGATGCCGAAGGTGACCAGCCGGCCGGCCTGGGCCGCGCGGGCGGCGATGGCGACGGCGCGGCGGAAGGCCTCGGCGTCGCGGATCTCGTGGTCGGCCGGCAGGATCAGCAGCAGCGCGTCCGGGTCGTCGGCGGTCACCGCGAGGGCGGCGAGCGCGCAGGCGGCGGCGGTGTTGCGGCCGGCCGGCTCCAGGATGATGCCGCGCGGCGTGCAGCGCGACTGACGCAGCTGCTCGGCGGCGAGGAAGCGGTGTTCCTGGTTGCAGATCACCAGGGGGGCCGAGAAGACGGCCTCCGCGGCCGCGCCGCCGGCCGGCGTGGAACCAGGCTGCGCGCTGACCCGCAGGGCGGTGTCCTGGAGCATCGTCCGGTCGGAGCAGAGCGGCAGGAACTGCTTGGGATACAGTTCGCGCGACAAGGGCCACAAACGGGACCCCGTACCGCCGGACAGCAGCACCGGGACGATCTTCTGCGCGGAATTGCCGTTCATCCTGCCGCCATTCATTGTGTTGAGCATCTGGGTGTTGAGCATCTGGCCGGGCGCCGGAAAACCAAGGCAGGACCAAGGCCGGCGCCACGGCGGTTCGTTATAGACCGCGCTTTCCACGCTCCACAAGCACCCCTCCGAGACCCACCCGACCGGGGCGCCTCTTCTGGAACGGGGCCGAACCGGTGTCGGGAGGGAGCGAGACAAGACTCCAAACATTCCCCTGCCGGCCCCCCTGCCGGCGGCACCAAGGCCAGGGTCGAGGTTGGAGTCTTGTCGCGCCCCCCCTGCCGGCCGAACCCCGGATCCATCCCCGGAGCCGGGCCGGCGGTCCCGGCAGGGACGAATGGGGACGGCGATGCGGCAAAGGCTGGACGGAGGGGGGCGCGACAGAACTCCAAACCCCGGGTCCGGATCGGACCGGCGCGGGGCATGAATCATGGGCAAGCGGCGGCCGATTCGGCTCCGCGACTCGGAAATAAGCGAATCGGAAGCGATTCGGGGCCGAATCGAAATGTCCCGCCTGGAGTCTTGTCGCGTCCGGCGAAAAATCCACAGGCAATCGGGACTATCCGCTGGAGTCTTGTCGCGGGAGTTCTGGAGTTTTGTCGCGCGACTCGCGATTCTCTACTGGAGTCTTGTCGCGCAAACTATTAACTGAATCAAATAACCGTACAAATAGTTTGAGCGACAAGACTCCAAATTGCTGGCACTAACCGGCCGTGATATAGGGTTCCTCGCAAAGTCGTGCCAAGGTCAGCTCGCTATGGGACAGATACATACCCTGATCACCCAGCTAGGACGTGACCAGGCGAAGGCGCTCCAGACCGATCCGGATCAGCGTTCGCTAGTCGACGTCGCCGCTGCCGTCCTCGAAGAGGAGCGGCAGGAGCTTGGCATCACCTATTCGGGCTTCGCGCTGACCGCGCTTCCGCATCGTCGTCTTCCCGATGACCAGCCGTGGGAGCGTCGCGGACATAAGATCCGCTTGCTGATCGAGCCGGGACGACTGCCGATCCGCAACGGTGGCTTTAAGCTTTACGGCGTTCCGTACGGCAGCCGCGCGCGGATGATCCTGCTGTATCTCCAGACCCGCGCGATCCAGACCGACAGCCGCGAGGTCGAGCTGGGCCGCAGCATGCACGAATGGCTGGACCGCATGGGCCTGTCGGTCGGCGGCCAGACCTATCGCGACATCCGCGAGCAGGCCTCGCGCATCGCCGCCTGCAACCTGACCTTCGCCTGGGAGGACGCCCACAGCATCGGCTTCGAAAAGGGGTCGATCGTCAAGGGCGGCATCCATTTCTCGGCGAATGCCGGGGCGGAGCCGGGCCAGGGGTCGCTGTGGGAGGACCGCGTCCTGCTGTCCGAGGCCTTCTTCCGCGAGCTGAAGGCCCATCCGGTGCCGATCTGGGAACCGGCACTGCGCCACATCCAGAACAATAGCACCAGCATCGACATCTACATCTGGCTGGCCTACCGGCTGCACAGCCTGAACCGCTCCACCCCGATCACCTGGCCGGCGGTGTTCGAGCAGTTCGGCGCCGGTTACAGCCGCCTGCGCGATTTCAGGAAGCGGTTCATCGAGGCTCTGCAGCTTGCGCTTGCGGTTTATCCCGACGCGCGGGTCGATGTGGAGGAACAGGGGCTGATGCTGCACCCCTCGCCGCCACCGATCCCCGAGCGCAAATTCGCCCAGCTTTGCCGGTGAAGGCGGAGCGCGCACCCTGCCTGCCACTCTGCCTGCAGGGCGGTCATCCCCGCGAAGGCGGGGATCCAGGCTTCCGGTCCAAGCGTTTGACATGACTGGATTCCCGCCTTCGCGGGGATGACGGCTTGTGGACGTTCAAGCCTGCGGTGCCGCTTTCTCCCCCCTGCGACAAGACTCCAAACTCCGGCCCCTCAGGGATTGGCGCGCAGGGCCTTCGCCAGCGGGGTCAGCAGGCGGAGGAGCGTTGACTCCAAAAGACTTTCGTCCAGCTTGCCGGACAGCGCCAGGGCCTGGGGCGGCATCATGAAGAAGGGTGCACCGCCGACGGACCCGCTGCGCTGGAGGGTCGCGGCGACCGACAGAAGCCGCTTTCCGTCGTCCGGCCGCAGCGTGGCGTGGACCAGCAGCAGCAGGGTGCCGGGATCGGCGATGCGGGCGTCGTTGGGGACGAGCGCCGTGACCGCCGGGCCGGAGGCCAGCAGTCCCGACAGCACTGCCGCGGCGCGACCGCACAGCGCGTCGTCCCCGAGATCGGCCGCCGGGCCGCCCTCGGCATCCACCGCGCAGAGCAGGCCGACGCGCTCGACCCGCTGGAAGAAGGGCAGTGGCGACATGGCGGCGGCCTCCGTGGCGAGGGTGAACAGGCTGGCGGCGAGCAGCAGCACCGGGCGGATCCGCATCATCGCACCTTCTCCAGGCTGGTGGCGCCGGCATCGTCCGGCAGGAAGCCGCCGACCTGCCGGCGCCACAGCCGGGCATAGGGGCCGTCGCGGCGCAGCAGGGTGGCATGGTCGCCGTCCTCCAGGATCCGCCCGGCTTCCATATAGAGGATGCGGTCCATGCCGGTGACGGTCGACAGCCGGTGGGCGATGGCGATCACCGTGCGCCCCTCGAACAGGCCGAGCAGTGCGTCCTGGATCAGGTGCTCCGTCTCGGAGTCGAGCGACGAGGTCGCCTCGTCCAGCACCAGGACCGGCGCGTCCTTCAGGAAGGCGCGGGCGATGGCCACCCGCTGGCGCTCGCCGCCCGACAGCTGGATGCCGCGCTCTCCCACCACGGTGTCGTAGCCGCCGGCGCGGCCCTCGATGAAACGGTCGCAATGGGCGCGGGCCGCGGCCGCACGGATGGCGTCGTCCCCGGCTCCCTTTCCGTCCGCTCCCTCGCTGCCATAGGCGATGTTGTCGCGGATGGAGCGGTGGAACAGGCTGGGCAGCTGCGGCACCTCGGCCACCGCGCGGTTGAGCGAGGCGAGGCTGACCGCGGCGATGTCCTGGCCATCGATCAGGATGCGGCCGCCCTGCACCGGGAACTGGCGGCGCAGCAGCCGGACCAGCGTGCTCTTGCCCGCCCCCGACGGGCCGACCAGCGCCACCCGCTCCCCCGGCCGGATGGTCAGGGACAGGCCGTCGAACACCGCCCCGCCTCCCGGATGGGCGAAGCGGACATCCTCGAAGCGGATGGCGCCTGCGGTGACGGCCAGATCGGGGCGGCCGGGCGGATCCGGGATCTCGTGCGGGCGGACGATCAGCTCCAGGGCGCCGGACAGGATGCCCAGCTGTTCGAAGAAGCCCAGCATGCGCGTCGACAGGCCCCAGACATTGGTGCCGACGATGCTGGCCAGCGAGAAGACCATGGCGAAGTCGCCGACGCTCATCCGGCCGGCCGTCGCCTCCGACACGGCGATGCCGATCAGGGTGATCTGGAAGACCAGCAGGGCGTTGAACAGCCAGAACCACATCTTGGTCAGGAACCAGCGCAGTTCCTTGGAGCGGTCGATCTCGCCGGTCAGCGCGTCGGACAGGCCGGCCAGCTCCTGGCGGCGGCGGGCGAAGGCGCGCACCAGCTCGGCGTTGGCGATGACGTCGACCATGCGGCCGGTGGTCGACGACACCTCTTCGGAGAAGGCGTGCGACAGCCGCAGGCAGCGCCGGGCCAGCAGCGCCGACAGGGTCAGGTGCGCGGCGGTCCAGCCGACCAGCAGACCGGCGAACAGGGTCTGGGCCGAGGCCAGCAGGGTCAGGCCGATGGCGAGGATGACGACGATGCGGATGATGTCGTTGGTCAGGATTTCCAGGATCTGGATGGCGCTCTGCCCGGCCTGCTTGACCTTCTGGCCCAGGTTGCCGGCGAAATTGTCCTGGAAGTAGCGCGGCGAATGGTCGATCAGATGGTCGAACAGCCGGACCTGGATGGCATGGCGCAGCGCCGGCGAGGTGTGGAGGTCCACCAGCTCGCGCAGGCGGTTGAACAGGGCGGACGCGATCCACAGCCCACCCAGCAGCAGGAACCAGCGCATCACCTCCGCGGTCCAGGCGGGAGAGCCGGAAGGCGGCTGCCCCGATATCCCCGCCCCGGATATCCCGGCAAGCGCGTCGACCAGCCCGCGCATCGCCACCGGCTCCATCCCCATCAGCCCGATCCCACCGGCGGCGGCGAGGTTCAGCAGGATGGCGCGGCCAAGGAAACGCTCGCGCACGAACATCCACAGGAAGCGCCAGGGAGAGGACGGCAGGGGAGACGGGATGGGAGTAGACAAGGGGCGTCGGCGCTCCGTCGCGCGATGGGCCGGGCACCGCCGGCGGACGGAGACCTTATAGGCGCAAGGCGACAGGGGCGGAACGGATCCTTCGTGGGACTTGGGAAGGCGGCGGCTTGCGGAGGATGAGCCGCCGCCGGGCCTCCCGCGTCAGACAGGCCCCAGGTTCCGGTTCGCCAGGAGGCTGTTCACCGCCTGCTCCTTCAATGTGTGGCGGAGCGCCGGCCGGTCGTACAGCTCCATCGGAGCGAGGGAGCGGGCGCGGTCGTCGCTGACCACGTCCACCAGCAGGACGATGCGCTGCTCCTCCGGCGCATTCTCCACCTGATGGGGAAAGGTGAAGTCGGCAGCCCACAGCGTGCCGGCCGGATAGGCGGCGGGGCTGTCGCCGATCCAGGTCACCGCGGCGGACGGGACGAGGACCGGAACGATCAGCCGCGCTTCGGGCCAGTGCAGGGCGGCGTTGTCATAATGCCAGCGGAGCAGGCCGCCCGGCTCCTGCCGGTGGACGTAGCAGGACAGGATGCGGCAGCCCAACCCCTCCAGCAGGCTGCGGGCGCCCGGCATCAGGTCGAGCGCCGGGGTCGGCCGGCCGATGGCGCGCAGGCCGTCGGAGCCGAGCCCCTCGTCGATCAGGGTGATCGACGACCAGCTGCCGTCGCCGGCCCTGAACTGGCGCCCCTCGTCCCCCGTCGCCGCGTCGAGGGCCGCGAACTCGCGCTGAAGCGTTGCCGCGTCGGCGCGGACGGTCAGGGGGGCATGCAGCATCAGGCCGCTGCCGACGGTGACCTGCTGCCAGGGATGGAGGGGCTGCATGGCGGACGGGCTGTTCGGTTGTGGGTCTGCCCGGTTATTAAACTTTTTTGCGGAGCTATGCCAGTCGGCTCACCGATGGGGCGGCCCGTCGGTGAAGCCTATGGTCATATGCATCGACAGCGCCGCCGGATGGTTGCAGGCTGTCGCTCCGTTTCTCCGTCGTCCGGACATTCTTTTTCCATGCGGATCCTGTTCGTCCACCAGAACACCCCTGGCCAGTACAAGCATCTGGTCCGCCATTTCGCGGCCGACCCGGCCCATCAGGTCGCCTTCATCGGCAAGGTCCGGCGCGAGCTGCCGGCCGGCGTGCAGACGGCGCTCTACCGGCCGACGCGCGAGCCGGGGGAGGGCACCCACCCCTATATCCGCATGTTCGAGGGGCAGGTCCTGCACGGGCAGGGCGCGGTGCGGGCCGGGCTGGCCCTGCAGAAGGCGGGCTTCACCCCGGACGTGATCTGCGCCCATCCCGGCTGGGGCGAGGCGCTGTTCCTGAAGGACCTGTTCCCGGCCGCCCGCCTGCTGCTCTATTGCGAGTTCTTCTATCGGGCCGACGGGTCGGACGTCGGCTTCGACCCGGAAAAGCCGGTGACGCTGGAGACGCGCTGCCGCATCCGCACCAAGAACGCCGCGTTGCTGGCCGGGCTGGAGGCGATGGACTGGGGCGTCAGCCCGACCGAATGGCAGCGGCGCCAGCATCCCGACGTGTTCCGCCCGCGCATTTCGGTGATCCATGACGGGGTCGACACCGCGGTCTGCCGGCCGGATCCGGCCGCCACCGTTACCCTGCCCGACGGCCGGACCCTGTCGCGCGAGGACGAGGTGGTGACCTATGTCGCCCGCAACCTGGAGCCCTACCGCGGCTTTCCCACCTTCATGCGGGCGGCGGCGGAGCTGCTGCGGCGCCGGCCGAAGCTGCACATCCTGGTGGTGGGCGGCGACGAGGTCAGCTACGGCGCGCCACCGGAGGGGGGCGGCACCTGGCGCGAGACGATGTGGCGGGAGACGATGCTGGACGCCGCGGGCAACCCGCGGCCTGAGGCGGCTCGGCTGCATGTGCTGGGCAAGCTGCCCTACGACCGCTACCTGTCGGTCCTGCGCATCTCGCGCGCCCACATCTACCTGACCTTCCCCTTCGTCCTGTCCTGGTCGATGCTGGAGGCGATGGCCTGCGGCGCCGTCATCGTCGGCTCCGACACGCCGCCGGTCGCCGAGGTGATCGAGGACGGGGTGAACGGGCTGCTGACCGGCTTCTTCGATCCGCTGGCGCTCGCCGATCGGGTGGAGACCGCACTGGACGATCCGGAGCTGCGCGCCGCCCTGTCGGCCGCCGCAAGGCGCACGGCGGTGGAGCGCTTCGACCTCGCCACCGTCTGCCTGCCGGCGCAGATCCGCCTGCTGGAGGACGTGCAGGCGGGGAGGCTGCCCGGTCCGTCCGCCGGGGGAGCTGTGCCGGGGGCCTTGCGCCGGGGGACGGAGTGAATTAACCCGATCGTCAGAAAGCACCGGCTACGGTCGGGGTTCATTTCGATCCCGACTTGGCGCCCGCCCGGACCATCCGGTGCGCGGGAGGCCACCCGGCGGTTTCGAGCGATGCGGACCTTCAACGGATGGAACCGGCGGTGACCACACATTCCAGCAAGGCCAGCGGACCCGAGGCATGGACCCCGGACGGGGGGGACGGAGGTCTGGAGGCGGGGTTGCGCATGCTGGACGGCCGTTCGGTCCTGGTGACGGGGGGGACCGGTTCCTTCGGCCGCCGCTTCGTCGAGACGGTGCTGCGCCACGCCAAACCGCGCCGGGTCATCATCTTCTCCCGCGACGAGTTCAAGCAGTACGAGATGCAGCAGCGCATGCCGGCGGAGTGGGCGCCGACGCTGCGCTACTTCATCGGCGACGTGCGCGATTGCGAGCGGCTGAAGCTGGCGATGCGCGGCGTCGATTTCTGCGTCCACGCCGCGGCGCTGAAGCATGTGCCGGCCGCCGAATACAACCCGATGGAATGCATCAACACCAACGTCTACGGGGCGGAGAACGTGGTGCGGGCGGCGCTGTCGGCGGGGGTGCGGCGCGTCGTCGCGCTGTCGACCGACAAGGCGGCCAATCCCATCAACCTCTATGGCGCCAGCAAGCTGGCGTCGGACAAGATCTTCATCGCCGCCAACAACCTGTCGGGCGCGCTCGACACCCGCTTCGCGGTGGTGCGCTACGGCAATGTGGTGGGGTCGCGCGGCAGCGTCGTGCCGCTGTTCCGCAAGATGATCGCCGAGGGGGCCGACCATCTGCCGGTCACCGACGAGCGGATGACCCGCTTCTGGATCACCCTGCAGCATGGCGTCGATTTCGTGCTGTCCTGCTTCGCCATGATGCAGGGCGGCGAGATCTTCGTGCCGAAGATCCCCAGCATGCGCATCGCCGATCTCGCCCGCGCCATGGCGCCGGATCTGCCGCAGAAGATCGTCGGCATCCGGCCGGGCGAGAAGCTGCACGAGGTGATGATCACCGAGGACGATTCCCGCCAGACCTACGAGCTGGCCGACCGCTACGTCATCGAGCCGGCCTTCACCTTCTGGCAGCATGCGCCGTACGAGCGGCTGAACGCCCGCCCGGTGGCCGACGGCTTCCGCTATGCCAGCGACGGCAACGACGACTGGCTGGACGGCGAGCGGCTGCGCCGCCTGCTGGCGGAAGCCCCCTGATGGCGCCCCCCCTGCCGGCGGAGTTGGCCTTCCTTCCCTACGGCCGCCAGTCGGTGGAGGAGGACGACATCGCCGCGGTGGCGGCGGTGCTGCGCGGCGACTGGCTGACCCAGGGGCCGGCGGTCGCCGGCTTCGAACGCGCGTTGGCCGCTCGGGTCGGGGCGGCCGAGGCGGTCGCCTGCGCCAATGGCACCGCGGCGCTGCGGCTGGCCTATGCCGCACTGGGCATCGGGCCGGGCGACGCGGTGGTGGTGCCGTCCAACACCTTCCTCGCCACCGCATCGGCCGCCCGCCATGCCGGGGCCGAGGTCGCCTTCGCCGACGTCGACCCCGACAGCGGCCTGATGGGCGTCGCCGAGGCCGAGGCCGCCATCGCCCGCGCCCGCGAAGCCGGCTGGCGCGTCCGCGCGCTCGCCCCCGTCCATTATGCCGGACAGACCGCGCCGATGGACGGACTGGCGGCACTCGCGCGGGCCGAAGGGCTGGCGCTGGTCGAGGACGCCTGCCACGCTATCGGCACGGTGGATTTGTCGGGAGACGGCGAGACGCCGGTCGGCGCCGGGCGGGCAGGGGCGGAGGCGGGGTCGCTGACCGTCTTCTCCTTCCACCCGGTCAAGACCATCGCGGCGGGGGAGGGCGGGGCGGTCACCGGAAACGATCCGGCGCTGATGGCGCGGGTCCGCCGCCTGTGCAACCACGGCATGATGCGCGAGCCCCATGCCGGGGAGGGCTTCGCCGATCCCGAGGCCGCGCTGGACACGGAAGGGAAGCCCAACCCCTGGTACTATGAGATGGCGGAGCCGGGCTTCAACCATCGCCTCTCCGACATCCATGCGGCATTGGTGCTGAGCCAGCTCGGCCGGCTCGACCGCTTCGTCGACCGGCGGGCGCGGCTGATGGCGCTCTATGCCGGGCGGCTGGCGCCGCTGGCTCCGCTGGTCCGGTCGCCGACCCTGGTCCCCTGGTGCCGGCCGGCCTGGCACCTGTGCGCCGTCCGCATCGACTTCGATGCCGCGGGGCGGACCCGGTCTGCCGTGATGGCGGCCCTGCGCGCCCTGGGCGTCGGCACCCAGGTGCACTATATCCCGGTCCATCGCCAACCCTACTGGCGCCGCCGCTACGGCGATCTCGCCCTGCCCGGCGCCATGGCCCATTATGCCCACACGCTGTCGCTGCCGCTGTTCCCGGCCATGGCCGACGTCGACGTCGACCGGGTCGCCGCGGCGCTGGAGCGGGCTCTGTCCTGACAGAAGATCAGGGTCCAGACCGTTTCGTCCAAGCGATTCCGTTAGCGTTTTGGACAGGATGGACGGATAACAATGGCGTCGTCAGGACGGCATAGGCCTAGGTCCAACGGCTGAAGAGCCGCATGGCCGGGGTCGGGTCATCCCGAACGCCGCTCCACAGTGTTTCGCGTACGGACCCTCGATTTTGCTTCGCAACACGCTCTGGAATCTGCTCGGCGAGGGGCTGCCCATGGCGGCGGCCCTGCTGTCGATTCCGTGGCTCATCTCCGCCGTCGGGATGGAGCGCTTCGGCGCGCTGACCCTGATCTGGGCGCTGCTCGGCTATCTGGGCGTGCTGGACCTCGGGCTGGGGCGGTCGCTGGTCCAGGTCGTCGCCGACCGGATCGGGCATGATGCGGAGCACGGCAAAGGCTCTGCGAACGCCTCTGCCGACAGCTCTGCGAACAACTCTGCGAACACTGCGGGCATCGCCGGGCCGGCCATCGCCCTGATGGGCGCCGTCGGCCTGCTGACCGGCGGGGTGGTGGCGCTGGGCGCCGGGCTGCTGGCCGACCGCTTCCAGTTGGAGACCGGCACCTCGCCGGAGGAAATCCGCAACAGCCTGCTGGTGGCGGCGGCCATCGTGCCGATCGCGCTGGTCTCCGCCGGCCTGCGCGGCGTGCTGGAGGCGCACCAGCGCTTCCGCCCGATCAGCCTGGTGCGGATGACGGTGGGGGTGCTGAATTACCTGAGCCCGCTCTGCGTGCTGCCCTTCAGCCAGAGCCTGGTGCCGGTGATCGCCGCCATCGCGGTGGGGCGCTTCATCGGGCTGGTCGGCTACGGCATCCTGGCGGTGGGCCAAGTGCCGGACCTGCTGCGGCCCGGCCGCTGGGGCCGGCCGAGCTTGCGCGGGCTGTTCACCATGAGCGCCTGGATGATGCTGAACAATCTGGTCGGCCCGGCGATGCTCTATGCCGACCGCTTCATCCTGCTCAGCCTCGTTCCGGCGGCGATGGTCGCCTTCTACACGACGCCGTTCGAGCTTCTGTCGCGGCTGATGGTGATCCCGGGCGCGCTGTCGCTGGCCCTGTTTCCGCTGGCCTCCAGCCTGTTCCGGCGGGACCCGCCGGCGCTGGGCCGCATCCTGGATGCCGGCGGCCATCTGACGCTGGCGGTGTTCCTGGTCATGCAGGCCGCCACCATCGTCGGCGGCGAGACGGCGCTGGAGCTGTGGCTGGGGCCGGCCTTCGCCGCCAACAGCGCGTCGGTTCTGTCGATCCTGATGCTGGGCGTCTTCTTCAACGCCACCGCCTATGTGCCCAACACCCTGATCCAGAGTGTCGGCCGCGTCGATGTGACGGCCCGGCTGCAGATGGCCGAGCTGCCGGTCTATCTGGGCGTGCTGTGGCTGCTGGCCGAGCGCTATGGCGCGGTCGGCGCCGCCGTGGCCTGGAGTCTGCGCACCGCGGTCGATTGCGGGCTTCTGCTGGTGCTGCTGCCGCGGCTGGCGCCGGGAACCGGGGCGGTGGCGCTGACCATCGGCCTGCGCGCGCTGCTGGCCGGTGCGGCCGGGCTGGCCGGTCTGTTGGTCGGCGGGCCGGTGGGGGCGGCGATCAGCCTGACCGGGCTGCTGGCGGTCGGGCTTGGGGTGGCCGGCCGGCTGCTGCGCACCCGGTCGTGGGAGAAGCTGGCCGCCCCGCTGCGCAAGACGCGGCCGGCCGCCGCGCTGCCCGCCCCCATGATCGACGGGCGGGCCATCGACGGAGCGGCGACGGACCGTCCGTGACATCGTCTCATGAGCGTGGCCGGCGCGGGCGTGGTCCGCGGGGGCCGGCCGCGCTCGACCGCTGCGGCGCGCAGGTGGTTCCTTTGCCGCCGGAAATGCGCTATGTGAGCGGAAACTCTGTGCAACGCTGGTTGGAGTTCGAAGGCCATGGCCGAGGGTACTGTGGACTATTACGCGATGGTCGAAGAGGCTTGGCAGCTCAGCGACACCGCGCGCGACTATGTGAAGAACGCCGGCCGCGAGGTGGACAACACCGAGCTGTGGGAGAAGGTGTTCGCCTCCTCGCCGCTGATCGACCTGGAGCGCACCCGCGCCGAAGGCGGCCAGCCGCTGCAGAAGATTTTCTTCAAGAACCCCTACGGCCTGCAGTACCGCGCCGACCACAAGGACTGGATCCCGTTCCGCCACGGCGCGCTCGACCCGGCCTATCTCCAGGTCATCTGACCGGTTCATCTGGCCGGTCTGTTTGGCCGGTTCATCCGGCCTGATCGGCCGGTCGGCGCCGCCTTGCGGCGCCAGGGGGGACGGCTAGGGGGGCGTGCATGGCGCGGCTGGTGGCGGGGCAGGGCTTCGCCCTCGATATGGACGAGTCCCGGCTGGCGAACGGGTTCGTCGCCGATGCCTTCACCACCCTGCCGGATGCCGCCTCCATCGCCGCCGGGACCGGCAGCCAGACCGTCACCCGCACCGTCGCCGGTCGGGCGCATGCCGCCACGCTCGACTATGCCGCCGCCGGCAGCGGGGCGGCGGCGAGTGTCGGCTTCACCGGCCTGACCGACCGCGATCCGGCCGGCGCCCTGCGCTACCGGATCGAGGGGCTGAATGTTCCGCTGACCGGCGGGACGCTCGACCGGCTCGGCGCCCGGATCTTCCAGCAGATCGACGGCTTCGTCGGGGCGGACGGCAACGACAGCGTCTATCTGGGCATCCCCGGCGGACGCAGCTTCGACGGCGGCGCCGGTACCGACCGCGCCATCTACACCGCGGATCCGCGCCGCTATGCCCTGCAGGGCGGCAGCTACCGGGCGGAGACGCCGGTGGTGGTGGCGCTCGACGGCAGCGGCCGGCGCTACGCCGTGGTGTCGAGCCGCAGCATCGATACCCTGACCGATGTCGAGCTGCTGACCATCGACGGCCGCACTGCCGCCCCCTCGGCCTTCGCCTTCGACGCGCGCAGCTACCTCGCGGCCAACCGCGACCTCGCCGTCGCCTTCGGCGACAACACGATCGCGGCGGCGGCCCATTACGCCTGGAACGGCCGGAACGAGGGGCGCAGCCTCGGCGGCTTCGACGGGTTGAGCTATCTGGCGGCCAACCCGGACGTGCTGGCGGCGGTCGGCGTCGATGCCGAGGCCGCCAGACAGCATTATCTGGTCTATGGCGCCCGCGAAGGGCGGACGACCGGCTTCGATGCGCTGGGCTATCTCGCCTCCTATCCCGACCTGATCGCCGCCTTCGGCACCGACAGCCGGGCCGCGACCCTCCATTATTTGAGCTTCGGGCGGAGCGAGGGGCGCGGCATCACCTTCGACGCGGCGGCCTATCTGGCGGCCAACGCCGATGTGGCGGCGGCAACCGGCGGCGACGCCACGGCGGCCGAACTCCATTACCTCGTCTTCGGGCGGAACGAGGGCCGGCCGCTGCGGGCGACGCCCCGCCTGTCGGGGGCCGCGGCTCCCGCCTGGGCGGCGGGCCTGCTGTCCCCGCAAGGTGCGCCATTGGGTGCACCGGTCGTGGTGACCGGAACGACCGGCAACGACACGCTGAGCGGCAGCGCCGCCTTCGATGCATTGGGCAATCCGATCACCGACGCGGTGGACGGGCTGGGCGGCATCGATACCTTCGTGCTGACCGGGGCGCTCGCCTCCTATTCGCTGTCCATCGATGCCAACGGCACCCTGCTGGTCAGCGGGCCCGACGGTACCGACACGCTGACCGGCATCGAGCTGCTGCAGGCGACCGACGGGGTCTATCCGGTGGGGTCGCTGGTCAGCTTCTCCCAGCCCTCGCTGACCGGGCTGACCGTCTCGTCCTCGGCCTCCACCGGCAACGACTATCTGGTCGGCGGGATCATGGGCGACGCCATCGGCGGCGGCGGCGGCAACGACACCATCGCCGGGCTGACCGGCAACGACACGCTGTTCGGCAATGCCGGCAACGACCTTCTGCTGGGCGGCGACGGCGCCGACCAGTTGGAGGGCGGGGCGGGCAACGACCTGATGTTCGGCGGGGCGGGGGACGATCTGATGCGCGGCGACGTCATCGACGTCGTCGGCAACGACACCATGCTGGGCGAGGAGGGCAACGACTGGCTCGATGCCGGGGCCGGCAACGACTGGCTGGACGGTGGCGGCGGCAACGACACGCTCTATGGCGGGCTGGGCAGCGACGTGCTGCGCGGCGGCAGCGGCGACGACGTGATGTTCGGCGACGTCTATTCCGACCGCAGCCACGAGATCTCCGTCAACGCCAGCGACACGACGACCACCTACGAGGACGTGCTGCTGGGCGGCAACGGCAGCGACACGCTGATCGGCGGCTATGGCGCCGACCTGATGGACGGCGGCGCCGGGGCGGACGTCTTCTCCATCCGCAACCTGACCGAATCCACCCTGGCCGCCCCCGACGTCATCATCAACTTCAACGGCGCCGTCGTGGCGGCGGAGGCGCTGAAGGGGCTGGCGAGCTATGCCACCGTCGGCGCTGAGGGCGACCGCATCGACCTGTCGGAGATCGACGCCATCACCGGTACCACCGACAACGACGCCTTCACCTTCATCGGCACCGCCGGCTTCAGCGCGGCCGGCCAGCTGCGCTATCAGGCCTCCGGCGCCGTGACGCTGATCGAGGGCGACGTGAACGGCGACGGGGCGGCCGATTTCCGCGTCCAGGTCAACATCGCCAACTACAGCTTCTCCGCCTTCGACTTCGTGCTGTAGGCGGGCGATGTTCACCCTCGTCAGGACCGAACGGTTCGAGCAGGAGATCAAGAAGAGCCGCTTCCTGGCCCAGGCCGCCCCAGCCGACAGCGAGGAGGAGGCGCGCCGCTTCATCGCCGAACACAGCATGCCCGACGCCGGCCACAATTGCTGGGCCTTGCGGGTCGGCGACGTCTATCGCTTCAGCGACGACGGCGAGCCGGGCGGGACGGCCGGGCGGCCGATCCTGCAAGCCATCGAGGGGCAGGAGTTGGACCGGGTGGCGGTGGTGGTCAGCCGCTGGTTCGGCGGCATCCTGCTGGGCGCGGGCGGGCTGCTGCGCGCCTATGGCGGCACGGCGGCCAGCTGCCTGAAGGCGGCGGAGCGCGAGCCCATCGTCGATTACGCCACTCTGTCGGTTGCCTGTGCCTTCGCCGACGAGGCGCGCATCCGCTCCAGCCTCGGCGGCTTTCCCGGCACGCGGGTTGAGACGACGGGCTTCACCCCCGAGGGGGTCCGGCTTCACGTCACGCTACCCCGCGACCGGGCCGACGCGTTCATCCGGCTGGTCGCCGACATCTCCCGCGGGCAAGCGGTGGTCGAACCCGCCGGGGAGTGAGTGGCCGGATCTGGAGCTTGGCTGTTTTCCATAAACATCCTTATGTGTCTATTTGATGCCATGAAATCATGATCTGAAATATTGGTTTCATGGCCTGGAGTCTTGCCGCAGCCCCGCTCCGAACCACCTCTTTTTCGTGTGCGCAAAATGGAAGTTTCTCGCAAAGAGGCAATTTCGGTCAAATACCGCCGGACGCGAAAATGCGCTGAAGTCACCGTCTGAAATCGCATTCTCCTTCTTGCGATTTCCTAGAGGTGATCACCCTTTCTTGCCGGCAATACCCCGACTTATCGAATTGTTGATGGGCGTTCATTCCTCACATTTGGGGGAGGACGGCCGTTCGGTCTGAGGGAATATTGCCGCTACCGCCGGCGGCCATGAAGGAGGAGCATCCTTGCGCGACGTACTGATTGCGGACGCCAGCCTCGACGATCTCGACCTGCTGCTCGACCGTTGCCGGCCCGACGTCCGGATCGTCCGGGTAACGGCTGACGGAGATGGCGGGGAGGCCCTGGCCAACGCATTCGCCGACGCCCTGGGCGACGCCCTCGCCGACCGGCCCGCCGCCATCCATCTGCTGGCCCATGGCGAACCGGGCGCGGTGCGGTTGGGTGCCGGCCGGCTCGACGTCGCGGCGTTGTCCGGCCGCAAGGCAGAGGGGCGCGTCTGGCCGCAGGCGCCGGGGACCGAGATCCTGATCCATGCCTGCGACACCGGCGCCGACGGCGGACGTTTCGCCGCGGCGCTTGCGCAGGCGACCGGCGCCCGCGTCGCCGCCGCCAGCCATCCGGTCGGGCACTCATCGCTGGGCGCCTCCTGGGACCTCGACGTGACCACCGGGCCGATCGCCGCGTCCCTGCCCGTCTCCGACACCGGCGCCTGGGTCCACCGTCTGGCCTACAGCGGCACGGCCACCGACGGCGACGACACGCTGGTCGGCGACAATGGCGGCAACACCATCAACGGCGGGGCCGGCAACGACAGCATCACCGGCGGCACCGGCAACGACAGCCTGCTGGGCGGGACGGGCGACGACACGCTGGTCGGCGGCGGCAACAGCGGCCAGTCGGCCGGCGACACGCTGAACGGCGGGCTGGGTGGCGACCATTATGTCGGCGGCAACGGCTTCACCATCGTCACCTACGAGAACGCCACCACCGGCCTCACCCTGGACCTGACCAACGGTGCCAACAACACCGGCGAGGCGGCCGGCGATACCTTCGTCAACATCCAGCGCTGGGTCGGGTCGGAGCATGCCGACAGCCTGACCGCCGGCGACACCGCCGTCTGGTTCTGGGGCCATGGTGGCAACGACGTCGAGTATGGCGGCGCCGGCAACGACACGCTGGAGGCCGGCGACGGCAACGACACCATCTTCGGCGGCGGCGGCACCGACCTGATGTATGGCCG
>NZ_LGQY01000012.1:0-54267 GCF_003116065.1 Azospirillum sp. TSO5
CCGCCCCCGCCCCTCTCCCCTCCGTCCCCTCCCGCCGCAGCTGGGAGACCGGACTCTGGGAGACGCTGGCCCGCCGGCAGGCTCGAATTAAGGGCGGCGGGCAGGCCGGACAGCCCGTCGACATCGTCATTCCGGTGTATGGGCACCATGACGACACGCTCCTATGCCTGCACAGCGTCCTGACCTCCACGGTTCGGACACCCTACCGCCTCGTCGTCGTCGATGACGCCAGTCCGGAGCCGGACTTGGCGCGCACCCTGGACTTCATCGCCGGGCTGGGCCTGATCGAACTGGTCCGCAACGAGCGCAACCTCGGCTTCGTACAGTCGGTCAACCGGGGGATGGCCCTGCACCCCGAACGGGACGTCGTGCTGCTCAATTCCGACACCGAGGTGTTCGACGGCTGGCTGGACCGGCTGCACCGCGCCGCCCATCTCGCCCCGGACATCGCCACGGTGACGCCGCTCACCAACAACGGCGAGATTTGCAGCTATCCACGCTTCCGGGCCGACAACAGCGCCGCGCTGGAGATCGGCGACCGCGAACTGGCCCGCCTCGCCGCCGAGGTCAATGACGGCATGGTCGTTCCCCTGCCGACCGGCGTCGGGTTCTGCTTCTACATCAAGCGGGCCTGTCTGGACGACGTCGGGCTGTTCGACGCCGACCGTTTCGGGCGCGGCTATGGCGAGGAGAATGATTTCTGCCTGCGGGCTTCGCAACGCGGCTGGCGGCACCTGCTGGCGGGAGATGCCTGGGTGCGCCACAGCGGCGGTGTGTCGTTCGGAGCGGAGCGGGGCCGGCGGATCGCCGCCGCGCTGGAAACCATCCGGCAGCTTTACCCGCACTATCCGCAGCTGGTCCAGGACTTCGCCGATACCGATCCGCCGCGCCCGCTGCGGGAACGCATCGACGCCGCCCGCTTCCGCCGCCGCTGGCCGGATCGGGCGGTTCTGCTGATCACGCACACTCTGGGCGGCGGCACGGAACGCCACGTCGCCGAGCTGTCGGTGCTGCTGGACCGGCAGGGGATCGGCGTCCTGATCGGCCGTCCCGGCGGACGGGACGGCGAGCTGCTCACCCTGGAGGCCCCCTTCCTGGACTCCGCCCCGAACCTGCCGCGCTTCGACGTCCGCGGATCGTCGGGCGATCTGGCGGACTTCGCCGCCGGCCTCGGCATCCGCCACATCCATGTGCATCATCTCGCCGGCTTCGCCGACCCTTTGATGACGGCGATCCGCAAGGCGTCGCTCGACCACGGACTCGCCTATGATGTGACGGTCCACGACTACATGGCGATCTGCCCGCGCATCAATCTGGTCGATGCGTCCGGCGCCTATTGCGGCGAACCGGGGCCGGAGGTCTGCGCGCGGTGCCTGTCGCAGGGCCGACAGACGGAAAGCGGGAGCGCAAGCGCCGATCCCTCCGGGATTCCAACTTCCGATCCCTCCGGGATCCCGACTTCCGATCCCTCCGAGATCATGAGCTGGCGCAGCCGCCATGCCCGCTTCCTCGGCGGCGCCCGTCGTGTCTTTGCGCCGAGCCGTGACGCCGCCACCCGGATCGCCCGCCATATCCCCGGTCTGCATGTCGTAGTCGTTCCGCATCCCGAACATCTCCGGCTGCCGGCCAGGCCACGGCGGCCGCAGGACCGGGCGGAGTTCCGCCGACGGGTCGCGGTGATCGGCGCCGTCGGGCGCCACAAGGGGGCGGATGTCCTGCTGGCCTGCGCCAGGGACGCGGCCGACCGCGCCCTGCCGCTGGAGTTCGTCGTCTTCGGCCATACCGCCTGCGACGGCGCCCTGAACGCCTGCGGCAACACCCGGATCAACGGCACCTACCGGGAGGAGGAGATCGACGCCCTCCTCCAGGCCCATGATTGCGACGTGGCATGGTTCCCGGCGGTCTGGCCGGAGACCTACTCCTACACGCTGTCCATTGCGCTGAGGAACGGGCTGTTCCCCATCGCCTTCGACCTGGGTGCCGTCGCCGAACGGATCCGGGCGTCGGGATGGGGACGTCTGGTCGCGCTTGGCCGGCGGACGGACCCGGCCTTCCTGAACACCGTCCTGCTCAGCGAAGTCCCCTTGCCGGGCGAACGCGCCATGGCACCGGCGGAAGCGGACGCCATGGCACTGTATTACCGCGGCGTGCCCGCCCTGGAAGAGAAGGCGGACGGGCACGCCGGCATGCGGTGATCGGCAGAATCCCCGGCGTAGCCTCTCAAGCCGCTTCCAGCGCCCGCACCCGCCCGGCCAGCTCCTGCACGGCACGGATCAGCGGAGCCAGCAGTTCGTCATGGCGCAGGCCGAGGCGGCCGGTCTCGGTGTCCTCGATGAACAGCCCCAAATCCACCCCGGCCGCGTCGAGGGCGGCCTTCACGTCCTGGGCGAGCAGACCGGCATGCAGGCGCCTGTGCACCCGCTCGACGGCGGGGGTCAGGACGATGGTTTCCTCCGCCTCGTCGAACAGCGGAACCTCTGCGGTGAGGGGCCGCCCCGCCGTATCGAGAAGCGGCCGTCCTTCGGCGTCGTGCAGGACGGCGGTTTCCGTTTCCGGCCGGTCCTCCTCGACCGTCTCGCGGACGACACGCCAAAGCCCGTCGATGTTGGCCACCGTCTCCCGTTCGACCGTCACCCGCACCGTCCGCGGCCGCTTCACCGGCCGGGTTTCCGTCACGGCCGGACGCCGTTCGTCGAGAAAGCGGAAAACGACCGGCTTCAGCGCTTCGATGAAGCCCAGCCCCAAGGCTTCGGGCAACATGTCCACGTCCCGCTTGTCCCGGGCATCGGAGGTCTGGATGGTCCCGTTCGCCGCCCATACGTCTCCCCATCGGCGGGATGCGGTGCCGAGACCGCCGGCACCGTCGGCGGCCGGCTGGATGCCCGTCGCCGACAGGCTGAGGCCATTGACCATCAGACGGCCGGGTCCGATGACCTCGAGGTTGGTGTTGGCGGACGACGTCGTCCCGCTTTGGATCGCGGCATCGTGGCGCAGATAGATCGCCCAGGACTCCGCCCCCGTGGCGGCGGAGCTGTCGCCGCCCAGCAGGAAGGCGACCTGTTTGGCGGACGAGGCGTTCGACAGCGCCCGCTTCAGGACGATGGGGGCGAAGTTCCAGTTGTAGGTCACGCTCCACTGCGCCATGGCCGTGAAGCTGTTGGTGGTGTCCAGGCATGCCAGCCCGGCCCGCAGGCCATCCACGGTCGTCCGCCGCGTCTGGCCGGACTGCACGATAGGAACGATATCCGCGCCATTGACCGTTGGGGCGGCGGGCAGTTGGGAAATCGGCACCGTCATGGTTCTTACTCCGCTTGCAAGGCCCAACCGTCCTCGCTCATCAGAACGCTACGGTCTTCGGTGGACAGGTAGGCAGGAATGCCGACCGCACGCAGGGCGCCGACCCTGAGGGCGAGCCGCCGGAAGAGGGACATGCGCCTACTCCCGCTCGGACAGATGGAGGGTGCAGTTCTCGACCGCACGAACCGCCGCCAGATGGGTGCGGAGTTCCCGCTTGCCGCCACCCAGGCTCAAATCGAGGTAGAGGCCCGCCGGCAGATAGTGATCGGCGGTGGTCGCCGTCACATCGGGACCCCCGACGGCGAAATGGAGCGGACCATCGGAGACCAGGCTGACGATGCAGGTTCCAGAGGAAAAGGGACCGATCCGCGTGGAGGTGGCGGTGACCGGCAGGTGAAAGGCACCACCCGGCCGGAAACCGAGCACGGGGACCGGAGCGCCATCGTCGTCACGGGGCATCTGGGTGGAGAGCGGCATGATGCACCTCGGAAAGGAAAGGATTGAAGGATTGCACCCAAATCAAGAAGGACCAAAAGCTCACAAATGGGTTTATATTCCGAAGGCGAGGCATGGTCAAGCTTCCGCTTCCCATAACGAACGGGGCGGTGGCGGGATGCGGAAAGAGGACACGACGATGCACGCTCCAGGGGGCATCCCCGGAACGTGCATCGTCACCGATCTATCCGGATGGCCTGCGGTCCCAACCTGTCGGGACCGGAAAGTCCGGCGGCGTCGACCGCCGTTTCAGCCGCCTTCAGCTCACCGTTTCGGCCGTCGGCATGTGGCGCAGCACACGGGCGGCGACATCCTCGGGCAGGTCGGGCGACATCAGGTGCAGCGGGTTCGATTCCATCAGACCGCTGGCGGTCACCCGGCTGGTGATCTTCGGGAAATAGGTCTGCTCCAGATCGACCGGAACGACGAAGACCGCAGGACCGGCGGATTCGAACAGCTCGGTGAAGGCCGCTTCCTTCCCGGTGAAGCCGGCAGGCAGTTCCAGGCACGGAATGCCATAGGCCTGGCTCAGCACGGACCAGTTCGGCAGGCCGAGTCCGGTCTTGCTGTCGCAGCCCACATAACGCCCGCCGAAATAGTTGCGCTGGGTCATGCGGATCGAGGCGTAGCCCTCGTTGGCGAAGATGAAGACCTTCAGGTTCAGCGCATTGACCGCGACCGTCCCCAGCTCCTGCAGGTTCTGGGCGAAGCCGCCGTCACCTTCGATCAAAACGACCCGCCGGTCCGGGTGGGCCAGGGCGGTGCCGATGGCGCCGCTCAGCCCGTAGCCCATCGACGCGAGGCCCTTGTTGGTGATGATGATCTGGCCCTTCTTCTGCGCGAAGGTCTGCATCATGACGGTGAAGGCGCCGCCGCTGCTGCAGGGAATGACCACGTCGGTGCCATGGCACAGATCCGACAGGCTTTCGCAGAAATCATAGGGTGACAGGAAGCCGGGCGCCGTGATGTTGCAGGCCTCGTTCAGCGGCAGGATCTCCGTCACCTCGCGGCAGAACTCCTGCCATGGGCCATAGGACGGCAGCCCGTCCAGAGCCGACAGGCCATCCAGGACGGCATCGGCATCCCCGGCGACCGGCAGGTCGACACGCGGATGACCCTTGGCCAGTTCGGCCGGATCGATGTCCACCTGGACCACGCGGGCGAGCGGCGCGAAGGACTGCCAATTGAAGCCGGTCTGCTGCATGCCCAGCCGCGTCCCCAGCGCGATCACCAGGTCGGACTGCTGCTGCAGGATGTTGGCCGGGCGCTGTCCCCAGGTGTTGGGACGGCCGAAATAGAGCGGGTGGTCGGCCGGGACGCGATCCATCCCGTTCCAGGTGGTCAGCAGCGGCACGCCCAGCCGGCCGAGCGCCGTCAGGCAGCGGTCCATCGCCGTACGCGACACGCCGCCGCCGATCAGCAGGACCGGCCGTTCGGCTTGCCGCAGCAGCGCCGCGATTTCGGCGATGGCGGGGGCGAGATCGGCCGCCGGTACCGTCTGCGGCTCGCCGGCGGGGGTGCTGCGCGACAGCGCCTCGGCCTCGGCCTCGGTCAGGGAGCGGCCCTGGACGTCCAAACAGAATTCCAGGAAGACCGGACCCTTGCGGCCGTTCGCGCCCGTGCCGATGGCGGCTTCGAAGCGCGCACGGTCCCAAATATCCTCGACCCGTTCCGAAAGCACCGACACCGGCTTGGCGAGCGCCACGCCGTCGATCTCCTGAATGCCCCGCTGGCGCAGGCCGCCGGTGGCGAGGTCGGTGGTCTTCACCTGACCGCCCAGCACCAGCAGTTCGCGGCTTTCCAGATAGGCGCCGCCGAAGGCCGTCAGGATGTTGGTCAGGCCGGGGCCGGCCGTCACCAGGGCAAGGGCCTTCTCCCCCGTCCCCGTCCGGCTTTCATTGAAATACTCGGCGGCGACGCCGGCAGCCACCTCGTGCACGGTGGCGACGCACCGCATTCGGCGGCTCAGGCTCTCCACCAGATGCATGATGTTGCCACCGGCAACGAAGAAGCAGTGCGTATAGCCGAGATCGACCAGCCAGTCGGCAATCAGGTCGCTGTACTTCAACGGAAAATCTCCCGGATGACGCTGTCGTTAGCGGCGATGATCGCGGCGTCGATAGCCGCATTTCGCGGAAACTGAGGCCGGCTCAGGCGCCCCTCGGCGTCGGGCAGGACCATGACGTAGGCGTCGCGCAGATGCTTCTTGTCCGAGGCGAAGGCCGCCAGGAAGCGTTCGGCCGAAGCGTCGCGCAGCGTCTCCTCCAGACCGTCGACGGTCAGGAGCAGGCCGGTCGTATAGTCACGCAGACGGGCGATCCGGGTTTCGCCCGCCGGACCGATCAGCCCCTTCGACCGGGCGAAGGCGAAGGCCGCCATCATGCCGACACCGACGGCAACCCCGTGATTGATCCGGAAATCGACAGCCGATTCCAGCGCATGACCGAAGGTGTGGCCGAAATTCAGGAGCAGCCGTTCGTTCCGGTCGAACTCGTCCACCTCGATGAACCATTTCTTCGACAGAAGGCTGGTGCGGATCGCCGCGGTCAGGGCGGCGGGGTCCGTCCCGGCCCGGGCGGCGGCGTCGAGGAAGGCGTCGAGCGCTTCGTCACCGCGGGCGAAGCAGATCTTGGCCGCTTCCAGCAGACCACCGGCGCGCTGATCGGGCGCCAGCGAGGCGACGAAGGTCGGGTCGATGTGAATGCGCTTGGGCGGATGGAAGTTGCCGGCGAGGTTCTTGTACCCGGCCACATTGATGGCCGATTTGCCACCGATGCAGGAATCCACCATGCCCAGCAGGGTCGTGGGGAAATAGACCCAGTCGATCCCCCGCATGTAGACCGACGTGGTGAAGGTCGTCAGATCCTGCACGATGCCGCCGCCGACGGCGGTCGCCACGTCCTTGCGGCTGACACCCATGCGGCGCAGTTCCGCGATCAGCCCGGCGCAGGTTTCGATGGTCTTGTTGTGCTCCGTCGCCTCGACCGGCAGCAGGCGGTCGCCGGCCAGCGGGGCGAAACGTTCGGCGAAGCGCGCGTCGCAGATCAGCGGGGCGCCGCCCTCCGCCCCGCCTCTGTCGGCCATGTGCCGGTCGAAGCTTCCCGCTTCGATCACCACCTCGTAGTCGCCACGGGACGAGGTGATCGTGAAGCGATCGGACTCAGAGGATACGGCCATGGCGGAACCCAAGATCGACGGCAACCGACTGGCCGGTCACCCCGTGATTGTCGGACGAGCAGAGCCAGTGGATGGTGCTGCACACATCCTCCAGCCCGACCAGGCGGTTGAACAGGGTGGCTGACGACACCGCATCGATCTGTTCGGGCGACAGGTTGGCACGGGTCATCGGCGTGTCCACCACGCCCGGCAGCACCGCATTGACCAGATGGCCGTCCTGTCCCAGATCGACCGACGCGGCGTGGACGATGCCCTGCACGGCGGCCTTGGAGACGGTGTAGCTGTACTTGTTCTGGCGCGCGATGGACTGCCAGATGGAACTGACCACGCAGAAGCGCGCGCCGCGTTCGACCACCATCTTGCGGGTCAGCAGCGCATTCATGGTCTTGGTGATGAACACGCAGTTGGCCATCAGCAGCTCGATATGGCGGTCGATGTCGAGCGTGTAGAGGCTGTCGTTGACGTTGGCGCCCTGCGCCCACACCACGGCGTCGTAGGGTCCGCCGGCCGCCAGGGAGGCATAGTCCGGATCGGGCGCGAACGGGTCGAAGACCGTGATCGGCACGGCGTCGGCCGACACGGCGCTCGGCCCCACCGGCCCACTGGATCCGGAAGCGGGGGATGGTGGCATTGCCCGGCGTCCCGTTGCCGTCACTGCCCAACCGCGCCGATGGAAATAGGACGCGGCGGCGGCGCCGATGACGCCGCTGCCGCCGAACACCAGAACGGAAGAACCGCTCATCGCCACAGGCCTCCCGCTCTCCGGGAGGCCGGGTTTCGTTCACTCCCCACTCAGCACCTTCCAGCGGCTTTCCAGCATGTTGATGCGGCGGGCGTCCTCTTCATAGATGGAGCCGTAATATTCGCGCTTGTTGAGCAGCCACAGCAGTTCGAACTTCACCGCCTGCAGCAGGCCGTCCTTGACGCCGCGCTCGTTGACGGCGTCGCCGCGGAAGATGACCTTGCGGGTTTCAAAGCGGGTCAGGTGCTCGCCCTGGATCCGGTTCAGGATGTCCAGGCTGTCCATCGACACGCCGCCGCCCACCACGATGTCGAGGTCGGCGCCCTTGCAAGCCCGGCTGGTTTCCAGCGCGTACCGGGTGACCTGGTCGCTGTTGATGGCGTCGCGGCTCAGCCCCATGGACTGCGCGAAATCGACGCGGCCGAAGACGAGTCCATCGATGCCGCCGGGGCCCTTGGCCACCTCGATCATGCGGGGCAGAACTTCGAAGGCGTTGATCGTCTCGATGTTGATGAGAAAATCGGTGTCTTCCTGCTCATCGCTGCGGAAGACAAGGTTCTTCGCATCGATGAACTTGCTCAAGGCGTAGGCGGACTCCACCATCGGCGCAATGATGTACTCGACGCCGAACTGACGGGCTTCGAGGAGATCGCGGATTGCTTCGCAACCTCCGATTTTCAGGGCGAGTTTCAACCCAGCCTTGCGGGTGATTTCCACAAGGCGAAGCAGTTCATCCGTGCGTGTGCCTTCCGCCTCGAACTCAGCCTTGACGCCGCAATACCCGAAATCGTCACGGCCACGCTTGAGGATGTCAAGCATCTCACGTTCACGCTTATTCATCGCCATCTCCAGAAGATAACGCCAACCAGTAAACAAATCCGGACACCTATATGCATAAACGCAAATAAATATCCGTTCTCTTTTTCGCAAACTTCATCAAAGGCACGTCGATCTATTTATCACCAACTATGGCGACTATAAACCTTTATGCGTGACCTGACGCGCGCCTTTCCGCAGAGTGGAATACCGCGAACGCTTATCGCCGGAGGTTAGAGACCACCTTTTCCTCAGTCAAGCGATAATAAAATTTAAAATTTGTAACGCAACTCCTTATCATCTTTAAACTGTTTGAATCATAAGCTTTGGTGTATTCGATAAAAAATCTTCCCGTGCGACAAAATAACCAAGTGCATCCACATGATTTCTTTGGCTACTTACCACAACCACAACCGCAAGATGGCCAGTCGGGCCGAGCGTTTGTTGAAAATTATAATTTGCGAATTTCTTCAGAGCCATACAGCGCTCCGCGCTGCTTTCCCCCCGTAATCACTCTGCATAGATTGCAGTAAATTTTGTTACTTTCTATAACTTTGGCAATATTTTTCGTGCTCGCAACCTAGAATTATGCACTAGACTGTTTGGTCAGGTACATGCTAGCAAGCGGCCCCATATAGCGTACAGATGGACGCATGGTGAGCGAGTCGATCAAGCAATCCCCGGCTTCCTTGATGTTTTCCATGCATTTTCCATCACAGGGGGTTTCAGGGCCGAATGCCAAGGGCATCACGCCTGTACGCTCTTAGTATATTTCTCTCTGCCTGGAATAGTATTTTGCGGTTATTTATTGCTTTTCTCCGCCTTGCTTCCTTATTACACGGTAAGTCCTGAAGAGCTGGAAGAGGATGCCAGAAATGGGTGCCGCTGATCTTGAGCGTTCCGAAGCGGAAGCGCTGCGCCAACAGATCCTCGATCTGGTCGCGCGGTATGCGGAGCTTGCGCATGCCCCGAAGAGTTTCGTGCCGGGCAGCTCGCCGGTGCCTGTGTCCGGCAAGGTCTATGGCGCACACGAGATGCAGCTTCTCGTCGACAGTTCGCTGGATTTCTGGCTGACCACCGGCCGCTTCAACGACCAGTTCGAGGAGCGGCTGTCCCGCTTCCTCGGCGTCCGCCATACCCTGACCTGCAATTCCGGTTCGTCGGCCAACCTGCTGGCGGTCACGGCCCTGACCTCGCCGCTGCTGCGCGACCGTGCGCTGAAGCCGGGGGATGAGGTCATCACCTGCGCCACCGGTTTCCCCACCACCGTCAACCCGCTGATCCAGAACGGGCTGGTGCCGGTGTTCCTGGACGTCGACATCCCGACCTACAACATCCGCGCAGACCAGATCGAGGCGGCGCTGAGCGAGCGCACCCGCGCCATCGTCGTCGCCCATACGCTGGGCAACCCGTTCGATCTCGGCACCATCATGGACGTCGCCCGCCGCCACAACCTGCTGGTGGTCGAGGATTGCTGCGACGCGCTGGGTGCCCGCTACGACGGCAAGCTGGTCGGCACCTTCGGCGACGTCGGCACCCTCAGCTTCTATCCGGCCCACCATATCACCATGGGCGAGGGCGGCGCCGTCTTCACCCAGGGCAGCTCCATCAAGCGCGCGCTGGAATCCTTCCGCGACTGGGGCCGTGACTGCTGGTGCCCGCCCGGCAAGGACAACACCTGCGGCAAGCGGTTCGACCGTCAGCTGGGGACGCTGCCCTGCGGCTACGACCACAAGTACACGTACAGCCATCTCGGCTACAATCTGAAGATCACGGACATGCAGGCCGCCGTCGGGCTGGCCCAGATGGACCGGCTGGAAGACTTCATCGCCGCCCGCAAGCGCAACTTCGCGCTTCTGAAGGAAGGGCTGGCCCCCCTGGCCGACCGCCTGATCCTGCCGGAGGCGACGCCCAACTCCGATCCGTCCTGGTTCGGCTTCCCCATCACGGTGGCCGAGGGCGCCCCCTTCACCCGTGACGAGCTGGTCCGTCATCTGGAGAGCAACCGCATCGCCACCCGCCTGCTGTTCGGCGGCAACCTGCTGTGCCAGCCCTACATGAAGGGCCGCAACTATCGGGTCTTCGGATCCACCGAGAACAGCGACCGGGTGATGAACGGAACCTTCTGGATCGGTCTGTTCCCGGGCCTGGGCGAAGCGCACATCGCCTACATGCTGGACGTCATCACCGCCTTCGCCAGCCGCTGAGGCGCCGACTGCCATCATGCCGCCCCGCCTGACCATCCTCGTTCCGACCTATGGGCGCGCGGAGTTCCTGCGCGGTCTGCTGGCCCGGTTGGGAACGCAGATCGCCCGGCTTCCCGCCGGGACGGTCGAACTGCTGGTCAGCGACAACCACTCCGCCGACCACACGCCGATGGTTCTGGCGGCGGCGGGGCGGTCCTTCCCGTTCCTGCGCGTCGTGTCCCCTCCCCGCCACGTCCCGTCGGCGGAGGAGAACCTCGCCTTCGCTCTGCCCTACTGCCGGGGGGAGCATGTCTGGCCGTTCGGCGACGACGACGAGCCGGAGGACGGGGCCGTCGCGCGCGTCCTCGATCTTCTCGCCGCATACCGGCCGGATGTTCTCGTCCTCAATCCACGCCTGATCGCGGCGGACGGCGCGCCGATCCGCGACCGTGCGGTGAAGATGCGCCAGCCGGTCCTGGACTGGTCCTTCGACAGGCTGGTCGCCGCCATCGGCTTCAAGGGGCTCGCCGCCTGCTTCACCGCCATGGTTATGGCGCGTGCGCCGCTGGACGCCGCCGATTGGACCGGGCACCTGAAACGTTCGCCGATCTACGCCCATGTCGCGCTGTTCCTGGACGCCTTCCATGGCCGGCGATGCGTGATGGTGGACGAACCGCTGGTGTCGGCGCGCCAGGGCGGCACCGGGATGGAGGAATTCCGGCGCTTCGCCGCGGCGGCCGAGGTGCCGCTGCTGCACCCGTGGGTCGGCGGCCTGCTGCGCCATCTTCACGCGCTGACCGTACGGGGCGTCGTGCCGCCCGACTTCCCCGGCCGGGTGGTGGAGCCGGAAGCCGACAGGCGCGTGCGCCTGCTGCCCTACATCCTGATCAAGGCATGCGAACAGCTGTGCCTGTGGCTGGACGGCCGGCAGCCCTCCCAGTCCTTGAGCGCGGAGGACGTCGACCTGCTCGGCACCGTGTTGGCCTCGGGAACCTGGGTGGAGCGGGAAACCGGGCGGCGGCTGCGCGAAACCGCCACGGTCGTCGCGTCGCTTCTGCCGTCGCCGGCCCATCCCGGCCTTTCGGCCGCCCATGCGCTGGAGTTGCTGACGGCGGACGAACGGGCGGCGTTCGAAGCGCCGCTGGCCGGCTGGGCACGGGACCGCATCGCCGCGGCGGTGGCCACGCAGGACCCGCGGTGGCTGACCCGGACTGCAGACTACCGGACGGCGACCGGTCTCCTCGACATCCTGGGCGGCAGCGGGCGGAACGCCGCGCCGGCCAAGGCCGAAGCGGCCCCGACCCTCGCCGGGCTTCTGGCGACGGTGCCGCCGCCGGTGGCCGCGGCAGCCGCCGATGCTCTGGCGGCGGCGCTGCGCCATCGCACCGAAGGGTTGGCGGCGGGCATCGAGGCCCGCATCGACCCGGCATCGCAGGCCGGCTGCTGGTCGACACGCGACGGCTACGAGATCCTGCCGCTGGGCGGCGTGATGGTGGGGGTTCGGGGCGACCATGCCCTGACGGCGTCCGACATCGACAACCTGGATTGCATCGATCCGGCCGGCCGCGGTTCCGCCATCCTGGTGGCCGACGGCGAGGCCGCCCTGTACCGGCTGATCGCGGAACAGCCCGCGCCGGGCGATGCGCCGGACGCGGAACTCTTCCTCGGCTACCGGCTGTCGCTGTGGCGCGGCCGGCATGTGGCCGTTCCGGTGGAGGGCGGCGCGGCCGGCGACGGAGACGACGGCTCGCTGAGCGGTTCGCTGAGCATCATCGGCGACCGCACGCGGCTGCGCGCCGCCGTCCTGGCGGCGCGGCGGGCCGCCGATCCCGCCTCCACCAGCCTGGAGGACGCGCGCGCGCGCATCGCCGCCGCCTACCGGCCGGAAGAACTGCTGAACGTCTTCGACGCCGACTGGTATCGCACCGCCAACCCCGGCGTCGATCTGCGGATGCGGCAGTTGGGATGCGATGCCCTGACCCATTTCTGCGTCGAGGGCAGCGCCGCCGGCCTCAGCCCCGGCATCTGGTTCGATGAAGGCTGGTACCGCATCACGCATCCGTTGGTGGCGCGCGGCATCGCCGAAGGAGCCTGGGACAGCGGCCTGCACCACTGGCTTGGGCTGGGACGTGCATTGGGACTGAGCCCGATCCTGTGGTTCGACGCCGATGGCTATTGCGCCGCCCATCCGGAGGTGATGGCCGCCATATCATCGGGACAGTTCGCCTCCCCCCTCGACCATTACCGGATGATCGGGGCGGCGCAGGGCTGGCGGCCGTTCGACCTGTTCGACCCGGCTTGGTATGTCGAGACCTATGCGGATGCGGCGGAGGCGGTCGCGCGCGGACAAAGTCCGCTGGAGCATTTCCTGCGCCATGGCCGGGCCGCCGGCCATGGCGTCGGCCCCGACTTCGACGATCATTTCTATCTCGCGACGAACCCGGACGTGGCCGAGGCCATCGCCCGGGGCGGCGTCACCGGCGCCCTTCAGCACTGGCTGCAGTTCGGCCGGCAGGAAGGCCGCCGCGGCGGTCGGGTGCCGCGTCTGGCCCGGCTTCGCGGGCGTGCCGCGACGAACCCCTCGGGCGACCACCCCGGCGCCGGCAGGGCAGGAGCAGGCACGCCATGAGCATCACCACCTCCCCTTTTCCGATCCCCGCCCTGCACCCGTCGATCGCCGCCGCGCTCGCCGCGCAGGAGCGGCCGGTCGTCGTCATCGGCGGCGGCGGATGGATGGGGCAGGCCATCCTGCACATGATCGGCTGCAGCGCAGAGACCAGCGACCTGCCGTCACGGCTGCATGTGTTCGGGTCGGCGGCGCGAACGATGCCGCTGCCGGGCGGGCGGTCTGTCGAGGTGCGCCCGCTGTCCGAACTCGGCGATTTGCGGGTGGAGGCGCCGCTGGTGCTCCACCTCGCCTTCCTGACCAAGGACAAGGTCGACGGCCTGTCGCCGGACGCCTATGAGCGCGGCAACGCCGCCATCGCCGACACCGTCGCAGGCTGGCTGGAGACGGTACGGCCAGCCGGCCTGGTCCTGCCCTCCTCCGGCGCCGTGTACGGAGCCATGGGAAATGCGGCCCTCTCCAATCCCTACGGCGCGCTGAAGCTGAAGGACGAGGATCGCTTCACCGCCCTGGCGGAGCGCCGGGGATTCCGGGTGGCGATCGGTCGGGTGTTCAACCTGTCCGGCCCCTTCATGAACAAGCTGCCCCTTTATGCGCTGGGGTCGATCCTGGCCGCGCTGATCGACGGCCGGCCGGTGGTCCTGCGGGCCCCGCACAACGTCGTCCGCGCCTATACCCATGTCGGCGACGCCCTGAATCTGATGATCGCCGAGGCCCTGGCACCGGGCGACGGGGCCAGCCTGTTCGACGTGGCCGGGCTGGAACCGGTCGAGGTCGGGGAGTTGGCCCGGCGTTGTGCCGCCCTGCTTGGCCGGATCGGCATCCCGATCGAACGGCCGCCCCATGACCCGGGGCGGGAAGACCGCTATCTGGGCGATCCGGCCCCCTGGCGGCGGCTGGCCGGCCGGCATGGGATCACGCTCAGCCCGCTGGATGCGCAGATCCTCGACACCGCCGCCTATGTCGCGGCGCTGCCCCCGGATGAAAGGCGCGCGGCATGACCGACGATCACGTCGCCGGCCGCCTGACCGGCCAGTTGAACGAGGTGCTGAAGGCCGTTCCCGATCCGCAGCGGGGATTGCCGGAGCCGGTGTTCGACTTCGCCCTGAAGATCACGCCGATGGTCAACGTCGATCTGCTCGTCCGCGACGGCGAAGGGCGCAGCCTGCTGGCGTGGCGCGAGGACGACTGGGGCCGGGGATGGCACATCCCCGGCAGCATCATCCGCGTCGACGAACCGGTGGCCCGGCGCATCGCCGCCTGTGCCGAGGCCGAATTGACCGCGACGGTGGAGGCCGACGGCGCCCCCCTGGCGATGACGGAATTCCGCACCGCCCGCGGCCATTTCTTTTCTCTTCTTTTCCTTTGCCGGCTGACCGGTCCGATCCGGAACACGGCTCTTCTGACTCAGTCTCCTCCCCGTCCCGGCGCCCTCGCCTGGCATCGGGGTGTGCCGGACCGGCTGTATCCGGCGCACACGGTCTATGAAGCCTGGTTGTCGGGGTCCGAGCTTCCGCCCGGACCGGTTTTCCGTTTCACCCTCTGAATTTCCGGAACACGCCATCATGGCTCCCCGTCTGACGATCCTGGTACCGACCTTCCAACGCGCATTTTTCGTAAATTTTGTTCTCCATCGATTGATCGAAAGCGTTGCCTACGCCCAGGCCGACGATGTCGAGATCCTGGTGTCGGACAACCGCTCCACCGACGGCACCCAGGAGGTCGTTGCCGGGTTCCTCGGCCAATACGACTTCATCCGCTACTATCGCCAACCCGAACATTACGCATCGGGTGAGGAGAACATCTTCACGGCGCTTCCGCAGTGCCGGGGCGAGTTCGTCTGGACCTTTTCCGACGACGACATCCCCGAAATCACCGCCGTCGCCGAGATCCTGAAGGTCTTGGACCGCAAGCGCCACGACTTCATCCTGATGAACCCGCGGCTGGTGTCCACCAGCGGCGAGACGCTGGCCGAATCCATCGTCCCGATGAGCCGGCCGGAACTGGAACTGTCGATCCGGGAGCTGATCTCGCAGTTGGGCATGATCAACCTGTCCTGCTGCTTTTCAGCGGTGGTGTTCCGGCGCTCCTGCCTGGAGGCGGTCGACTGGCGCGCCTACATGGAGCAGTCGCCGATCTACTCGCACGTCGTCATGTATTGCGAGGCCTTCAAGGACCGGTCCTGCCTGTTCCTGTCGAAGCCGCTGCTGCGCTACCGCATCGCCGGCACCGAGGAAGATGCGTGGAAGACCCGCTCGGCCCTGCTGAAGAAGCCGCTGCGCTTCCCCTGGTCGGTCGGCCTGGTCCGGCTGCTTCGCCATGCCCAGCAACGCGGGGCCCTGCCGCCCGATTTCCTGCACGGCGTGGTGGAACGCGACCTCGAAGGCTGCTTCCTGCTCGACGAATACGTGCTTTGGCAGCTGACCGACCAGATCCTGATCTGGGTCGAGAGCGGCCGGGAGTACGAGGCGGTGACGACCGACGATATCGCCGCCTACATGACCGTATACGGCGCCGGCGAGCAGCCGATGCTGGACTCGCTGTACAAGCTTCGCGCCGCGGTCCAGCTGTGGAGCGCCACCACGGCATCGACGGCCAGAGCGGGCCGGCCGACAACGGTCGGCGACGTTCTCGACGCACTGCCGCCCGAACTGTCCGCAAAGGCCAGAACCCAGATCCGGGCCGGGATCGAGCGGATCGTCTCCGAGGTCCGCCAGCGGCTGGATGCCCGCAAGGTGGTGCGGCGCCTGGGGACGCAGGACGACTACACGCTGTATCGGGTGGTCAACCGCCATGTCGCCGTCCACCGCATGCTCGACGGCATCAACCTGACTGCGGTCGACCTCAAGGAGGCGTCACCCTATCTGTTGATCGCCAACTCGCTGGTCGCCCTTCAGCAGCGTCTGCCGCAACAGGCCGGCGCCGGCAGTGGCGACGACGAGCATGAGGGATACCGGCTGGTAAAGCGGACGTCGGATTGGGTCGCCGTACAGGCGGGAATGGACGGGCTGGACGCCAAGACCCTGCCGGCGGCCGAATGCCCGCCGCTGTTCTACATCGCCGGCGACCGGGAATCCCTGCGCGCGCGGATCGGCAGCAGCACCGAACGGCGTCGGCTGGCCGCGATCGACGCGGAGACGCTGAGGCGGGAACGTGGCAAGCCGGTGGACGCCGCCGCCCTGACGGCCGAGGCTACCTCCTATTTCGATGAGGCCTGGTACCTGGAGCATTACCCGGACATCCGCGCCGGCATCGCTGCAAAGCGCTGGAAGGACGGACTGGCGCATTTCCTCCAGGAAGGGGTGGTGAAGGGCTACAACCCTTCGCCTTTCTTCGACGAAGCCTCGTACCGCCACCTGTACCCGGCGGTGTCCCAGTTCATCGCCGCCGGCGGCTGGGCGTCTTCCTTCGTCTTCTGGCTCCATGTCGGCCGGCGCAGCGGTTTCCCACCGTCCTGCTTCTTCGACGAGGCTTGGTACCGCGCCCGCCACCCGGACGTCGCCGCCCAGGTTGCCTCCGGCGAACTGCGCAGCGGATTCGATCATTACCTGCATTCCGGCTGGCGCGAAGGGCGCCAGCCAGCCGACTGCTTCGACCCAGCCTTCTACCTGAAGGCCGCCGAGCAGGCCGGTCTCCTGGCCGACGGCGCCGCTCCCGTCGACGCCTTCCGCCATTATCTGGCGGTGGGCCAGCAGCGCGGACTGTCGCCCGGCCCTCTGTTCGATGAGCAGGGTTATCTGGCGCGCAACAGGGACGTCGCCGACGCGGTTGCCGCCGGACACTATCGCAGCGGCTTCCATCACTGGCTGGCTTCCGGCCGGGCCGAGGGCAGGCCAGCGGCCGGGCAGGGCCGCTCATGAACGCGCAACGCCGAGATCCATCAAGTCGTACGAGCAGACAGGCCACAACGATGACGTCCCCTCTCCTGTCCATTCAAATCCCCGCGCTGGACGTTGGCTCAATAGTGCGCTGCCGCCTTCAGGAGATTCGGAAGACAGTCGAGCTGTATGGCGACGTCATCGAGCCGATCCTCATCGTCCCGGCCGAATCCGACAGTCCCGAAGCAACCATCGCGGCGTTCGCGGACACGCTGCCGCGCCTTCGGATCCACAAGCTCGACAGCCGGTATCTCACCCTGGACGAGATGCTGTTCGCCGCACTGCCGGCCTGCAGCGGCCTCTACACGATGGCGCTGCATCCGGTCGACATCATTGATCCGCTCGCCCTGGGGGCGCTGCTCCGCCATCTGCTTACCGATACGCACGACCTGATCGCCATCAACTGCCCCATTGTCACAGAAACGGGGCGGATGCTGGTGTCGCGCTTCGCCGGCGGCCTTCCCGAAAAGATGGAGACCAACGGTGCCGCACTGGTGCACCGCCTGGGCTTCACTGGCCTCGTGCATCAGATCAGCACGCTGATCTTCAAAACCGAGCCGGTGCGGAGCGTCGACTGGCAGAGCTATTACAGCCTGTCCGAGGTGTATTTCCGCGCTGCCGTCCTGGTCGAGGCACTGGGTTCGCGGCCGGCGATGCTGCGTGTCAGCAACGCCGTTTCGGTGAGCGACAACCCGCTGCGCCACAGCAGCGTGCTCAGCCCGCAGCAGATCGCCCAACGGCTGGACAAGCCCAAGCTGTTCTATTGGGCGGTCGGCATTCCGCTGCTGGTTGGCGCGCTGATCCGCCGCGGCGCTGTCCCGCAGGATTATCTGAACGGTCTGACCGAACAGTTCCCGGAGACCAGCTACAAGCAGACCGACCACATCCTGCACAAGCTCGCCGAGCAGATGCGGCACTGGATCGAAAGCCGCGACGCGACGCAGGCCGTGAACGCCGCGGCCCTGAAGTCCCTGGCCGACGTCTATGCCGCCCTGCCGCCGGTCTATCTCGGCCTGCTGACGAAGTTCGAGCGCCTGCTGCCGCTGATCGAGGATCATACCGACTATTTCTCGATGGCGTACCGGGCGCGCTCCAACATCGAGCGGCCGAACCCTCTGCTGCCCTTGGGCGCGCTGAAGGCGGAAGAGCGGGACGGTCTGGAAACGCTGATGAGGGGCTGGCTTCTCGACGAATGCGGCAATCTTCCCAGCACGCTGAGCGAGGCAGGCTGAAGCCTCGGCACTGAGAAGGATGCGGAAGGGGATACGGGGCGGATCACCGCCATCCGGTTTTCGAGGCGGCGGTTCCCGGTCGGGAGCGCCGATGGAGGCCGCGCCGGGCTGGTGGCAACGTTGCAGCATCGAATTGTGGTGAGGGGAACATGGTCAGGAAAGCAGTCATTCTCGCTGGTGGCATGGGCACCCGCCTTGCCGAAGAAACGGAATTTCGCCCGAAGCCGCTGGTTGAGATCGGCGGACGCCCGATCCTCTGGCATATCATGAAGATATACTCGAGCTTCGGCATCAACGATTTCATCATCTGCCTTGGGTATAAGGGGTATGCCATCAAGGAATATTTTGCAAATTACTATCTGCACATGGCAGATGTTACCTTCAACCTTTCAGACAACAGCATGGAAGTCCATCGCGGTCGCGCCGAGAGCTGGAAGGTCACGCTGGTCGACACCGGCCTGGAGACGATGACCGGCGGCCGGGTGCGCCGGGTTCGCGACTATATCGGCAACGAGCCGTTCTGCCTGACTTATGGGGACGGTGTCGCCGACGTCGACATCGGCCGCCTGATCGAGCACCACATCACCAACCGCCGGCTCGCCACCGTCACCGCGGTGCGTCCGCCCGGCCGCTTCGGTGCGCTGGAGATCGAGAACAGCCGGGTGTCCAGCTTCCGCGAGAAGCCGCTGGGCGATGGCGGCTGGATCAACGGCGGCTTCTTCGTGATGGAGCCGGGCGCAATCGACTATATCGAGGCCGACCACCTCCCGCTGGAGAACGAGCCGCTGACCAACCTGGCGGCCGACCAGCAGCTCACCGCCTTCCATCACGACGGCTTCTGGCACCCGATGGACACCATCCGCGACCGCACGCATCTGGAAAAGCTGTGGGCGACCGGCGACGCGCCGTGGAAGAGGTGGTGATGACCGGTACCGTCATGCCCAACGGCGGAATGCCCGACCCGGCCTTCTGGTCGGGAAAGCGCGTTCTCGTCACCGGCCACACCGGCTTCAAGGGCGCCTGGATGTCCTTGTGGCTGCTGCGGATGGGCGCCCGGGTGTCGGGCCTCGCGCTCGACCCGCCGACCGAGCCGAGCCTGTTCGCGCTTGCCGGTCTCGACCGGCGGATGGACTCGCGCATCGGCGACATCCGCGACCCCGAAGCCGTTTCGGCCGCCATGCGCGCGGCCGGTCCGGAGATCCTCATCCATATGGCGGCGCAGCCGCTGGTGCGCCTGTCCTACGACGAGCCGATGGAGACGTTCGCCACCAACGTCATGGGCACGATCCATGTGCTGGAGGCGGCGCGGCGCAGCGCCAACCTGCGCTCCATCGTCGTCGTGACCAGCGACAAGTGCTACGAGAACCGGGAATGGCCCTGGCCCTACCGCGAGACGGAGCCGATGGGCGGCCACGATCCGTACAGCGCCAGCAAGGGCTGCACCGAACTGGTGGCATCGGCGTGGCGCCGGTCCTATTTCAGCCGGCCGGGCACGGCTGCGCTCGCCTCGGTGCGCGCAGGCAACGTCATCGGCGGCGGCGACTGGGCCGGCGACCGGCTGATCCCCGACTGCGTGCGCGCACTGTCCGACGGTCGTCCGGTCGCCGTGCGCAACCCGCACGCCATCCGGCCATGGCAGCATGTGCTGGAACCGCTGAGCGGCTATCTGATGCTGGCGGAACGGCTGCACACCGATCCAGCGGCGCATGCGGAAGGGTGGAACTTCGGCCCGGCCGACGGTGACGCCCGCCCGGTATCCTGGGTGGTGTCGCGGGTGGTCGAACGCTGGGGAGACGGTGCATCCTGGGTGCTGGACGGCGGCGACCACCCGCATGAGGCCAGTTACCTGCGGGTGGATTCCTCCAAGTCGCGCATGCGCCTGGGGTGGGAGCCGCGCCTGGATCTGAGCGGTTGCCTGGACTGGACGGTCGAGTGGTTCCGCCGCCGGCAGGCCGGCGAGGATGCCGCCGAGATCACCCTCGACCAGATCGCCCGCTACGAGGCAGGCGACCGGTAGAGAGCGCATCGGTGCCTAACGGGGCGGCAAACGCCGCACAGCGACCTGGGCAAGGCACATGCAGAGAGGTGGTGCAGGGAGGTGGCGGGCGAAACCGGCGGAGACGGCGGCCCGATGCCTCTCTCCCTGTCCTTGCCAGTTCCCTGCCCAGATCCTGCCCATATCCTGCGATGCAAAGCTGTCCGAAAATCGACCGACACACCTCTTGGAGTAAAGAACCGCACCCCAAGAGGCGACGCGACGGGCACGCCGATCATTGCAGGTTTCTTTACGGATCGCCGGCCACAGGATTGTGCTCTTGCGATTGATTCGCTTATGAATTAGCACCACTCAAGGCGAGTGTTATCGGGATGCGAGGTGGTCTCTTATGGAAGCAAGCACTTTAGTCGGCGATTGGGCGGTTTGTGTCGGAAGCCTGCACACACCCGTTCGTAAAATCGGCCTGACGGACGTGTTCTCGGTGCGCAGCCTGCATGGCGCGGAAGCATCATGGAAGCTGCTTGGCTCCGATCTGCTTCTCATCGATAGAAACCAGACGATCCTGTCGATTTTCGACACGTCCACACTGGCCACCGGGGTACTCAGGGGCAGGATCAGCCAGCTTGGCTTCTGCGACAGCCCGATCTGGCTGGTGCGCGGAACGCAGGCCGGTGTCCGGATGCCGGATTCGCCGCTTCCCATCCACGCCGGCCCCCTGCCCGCCTCGGTCACGACACCCGAAGGGTTCCTGGACGCCTACCGGGGAACGCAGGATTTCTCGGTCGTTCTTCATGACGGCAATCTGGCCGTGGCGCGCCCGCCTCTTTCCGAAAGCCTCAATTTCGGCACCAGCCCCGACGCCGAGAAGTTCGAACTCTGCCTGAGCCGGGCTTCGTCGACCGGCTATCCGGCCACTCCGGCATTCTTCACCGTGCTCCACGACTGCTGGATCGTGGACGGCATGATCGCGGTGACGCGGGACGGCCATGTCCTGCACGAAACGACCCAGTTCCCGGGCCTGGAACCGCTGTGGGACACGGACTATCACCTGCTGGGCTCCAGGATCACGGCGCTTGAGCAGCTGGTGTCCGTGACCAGCCATCGTCCGACCACGACGATCGAGATGCCGGTCTTCCTGTTCAGCACCCTCAAGCTGGGCTACGGCCACTGGCTCGGCCAGTCGGTGACCAACTGGGTCTTCCTGGACTGGATCCGCGAGGCCGCACCCGACATCGCCAACCAGCTGGCTCTCGGCATCAACGGCGGCGTAACCAACGAGGATTTCCGGCTGATCTCGCTGCAGCTTCTGGGAGTCGACAACCCGGTTCTGCCGATCCCCAAGGGCATCGTCCACTGCAAGAAGCTGATCGTCCCCTCCTTCCACCGGTCCCACAGCCATCACTGGCCCGGCATGGGCAAGCCGTTCCGGGTCATGGGGGAAAACGCCCTGCGCATGCTCAAGGATCCGCCGAAGCCGGGACGCATCTACGCGTCGCGGCGCGGGCAGCTCCGCAGCTTCTCGGAGGATGCCAAGATCGAAGCGGTGCTGCAAAAGCACGGCTTCTCCTCCCTTATCGGTGGAACCATTCCCTTCGTGGAGCAAGTGGCCACCTATGCCATGGCGGAGGCCGTCTTCGGCATCTATGGCAGCAACATGTGCAACATTTCGTTCTGCCCGAAGGACAGCGTCACCATCGAAGTGTTCGATGAGATGCACCATGATCCGTTCTGGGAATATTATCTCGCGAACGCAAGCGACCTCAGATACTGCTACATCATCACGGCGGTATCTTCCGAACTGAAAGACCGGGGCTTTCAGGAACGGACCACGGATCTCCCCCCTGATATTCTCGACGAATTGCTCAGCAAGATTCTGTGACCTGGCAGGAGCGTATGGACCACACAAGCTCGACGGGCAACCAGCCGTTGCCGCAGAACGCAAGGCCGGTGGTGATCGCCGGAGCCAACGGCTTCGTCGGTTCCCATCTCGCCCGCGGCCTTGCCGCCATGGGGCATCGGGTGATCGCCCTCGTGCGTCCGAACGGCGCCCTGGAACGGCTGCTGACGCCGGCCATCGGGAACCCGTTCGAAGGGACCGTCATCCGCACCGATTACACCGCCGACCATCTCAAGGCGATTTTCTCCGAGATCAAGCCGCGGGTCATCATCAACTCCGTCGGCTATGGCCTGGATCCGACCCATCGCGACCTTGAACTCGGGTTCCAGACCAACATTCGGATCGCGCTCGACATCGTCGACTGCGCTTCCGCCGTGAATGCCGACGTGGTGCATATCGGAAGCGCCTACGAATACGCCGCCTCCAACGCGCCCATCGACGAATATCTGCCGATCAACCCGGAGTCCTTCTATGGGACGATGAAGGCGTCGGCGTCGCTTCTGCTGAGGGTCAAGGCGCGGGAACTCGGCCTGCGCCTGCTGATCGTGCGTCCCTTCGGGATTTACGGTCCGCTGGAGGCCGAGAACAAGTTCATCCCCGCGGTGATCCGCTCCTGCCTCAGCCGCAAGCCGATGAACTGCTCCAACGGCAGCAAGATCCGGGACTACACCTACATCGACGATGTCGTGGACGGTTTCGCACGGATCATCAATTCGAACACCGACTGGCCGGAGGTGGTCAATCTGGGGTCGGGCTATCCGATCCGCCTGCGCTACATCGTCGAGCGGATCTGCGCCGTCATGGACGTCCAGTCCGACCTGTTCATCTGGGGCGAGATGCCGGCACGGCTGGGCGATCCGCCCCGCATGGTCGCGGATATCCGGACCATGGAACGGCTGTTCGAATGGAGTCCGCGAACCAAGCTGGACGTCGGCCTCCAGAAGACCATCGACTCCATCCGGAACGCCTGAAGCCGACGGCACCGGTCCATGGCCGGTGCCGCCTGGAGGACGGCGGTTCCCACTCTTGCCACGCCTTGGGCGAGCGGCTTGCCTTGACAAGCCCACATCCCGCCCATACCAAGGCCGGCCAGTGCCCCGCCCATTTTCATCCGGACGTCTGCCATGAGCGTAACGCCGTCTCCCGACGCCCGCCCGCCCGCCATTCCGGCGTCCGGCCCTGCCGTTGCGGCATCCAAGGACGACGCCGTCCACACCGGGTCGGCCGACCGCTTCGGTTACGAATGGGGACGCTATGCCGAGCTGAAGGGCGTCTACGAGGAGCAGTTCCGCCGCTGGACCTCCTTCATGGCGCCGGAGGACTGGCGCGGCCTGACCTTCGTCGACGTCGGCTGCGGCATGGGACGCAACAGCCACTGGCCGATGAGCTACGGTGCGGCCGGCGGGCTGGCCATCGACATCGACGAGCGCAGCCTGGCGTCGGCCCGCGCGACGCTGGCACCGCATCCGGCGATGGAGGTGCGCCGTCAGAGCGCCTATGAGCTGAACGAGGTCGAACGCTTCGATCTCGCCTTCTCCATCGGCGTCATCCACCATCTGGCCCATCCGGAAACGGCGCTCGCCAACATGGTGCGTGCGGTGAAGCCCGGCGGCCGGGTGATGATCTGGGTCTATGGCCGCGAGAACAACGGCTGGATCGTCCGTTTCGCCGACCCGCTGCGCAAGGCGCTGTTCAGCCGCCTGCCGATCGGGCTGGTGCATGCGCTGTCCCTGCCGCCGACCGCGATCCTGTGGCTGGCCCTGCGGCTGGGGCTGGACCGTCTGGAATATTTCCGCCTGATCCGCCGCTTCGACTTCGCGCATCTGCGCTCCATCGTCTTCGACCAGATGCTGCCGAAGATCGCCAACTACTGGCGCCGCGACGAGGTGGAGGCGCTGATGAAGCAGGCCGGGCTGGAAGACGTGCGGCTTGCCTGGGTCAACGAGATCTCGTGGGCGGCGATCGGCCGCAAGCCGCAGAGGTAAAGCGCCGGAGACCGAAGAAGGCAGCCCTTTATTGCCGCCAACCGGCCTCTTGGGGTAAGAAGCCGCGGTTCCATGCGGCGGGTCCATCCGCATAGCAGGGCTTTGTGGGGGCCGAAGCGTTGGGGGTTGCCATTTCCGAGTTCTCGCCGGCCTTCATCCAGGCCTTCAACAGCGGCGCCGTCCTGTTCCAGACCGGCCGCTTCGACGAGGCGGCACAGATCTTCCGCCGGCTGGCCGATGAGCATCCCGACATCGCCGACCTGCACGGCAACCTCGGCCTGTCGCTGCGGGCCGCCGGCCGGCCGGCCGAAGCGATGGAACCGCTGCGCCAGGCGCTGCGCCTGCGCCCCGCCTATCCGGACGTGCTGAACGCGCTGGGCGGCATCCTGCTCGACCAGCGCAACCTCGACCATGCGCTGATCGCCTTCCGGGAACTGGCCCGCCTGAAGCCGGACTATCCGGGGGCGCTGCTGACGCTCGGCAACCTGTTCATGTTCACCGGCGACGGGGAAAAGGCGCGCGCCGTCTACCGGCTGGCGCTGAGCGTCGAGCCGGACGTGGCGGTCAACCACAACAACCTGGGTGCGGTCAGCCTCAGCCTCGGCCATCTGCATGATGCGGCGCTGAACTACCGCCGCGCGCTCGCCATCAATGTCGGCAAGCCGGAGTACCGCAAGAATCTCGGCACCTGCCTGCTGATGGCCGGCGACTATCCCAACGGCACCGTCGCCTACGAGGGCCGGCTGGAACAGCCGGTCTGGCGCAAGCGCAACATGCCGGGCGTGCTGTGGCAGGGCCAGCCGCTGGCCGGAAAGACGCTGCTGGTCCATTTCGAGCAGGGGCTGGGCGATTCCTTCCAGTACATCCGCTATGCCGGCGTGCTGAAGCGCATGGGCGCGCGGGTGCTCTACGAATGCCAGCCGGCGCTGAAGCGCGTGCTGTCGACCGCCCCCGACCTGGACGGGCTGTTCGCCTTCGGCGAGCCGCTGCCGGCCTACGATTACTACATCTCGCTGATGAGCCTGATGCACCGGCTGGGCACCACCCCGGACACCGCTCCCGGTGGCGTTCCCTATCTGCGTGCCGAACCGGAGCTGGCGGCGCGCTGGTCAGAGCGGCTGGACCGGCTGGAGGGCGGCGAACGTCCGGCCTTGCGCGTCGGCATCAACTGGCACGGCAACGAGACCGGCAAGTCGATCCCGCTGGAATGCTTCGAGGCGATGGGCCGTCTGCCCGGCGTCCGGCTCTACAGCCTGCAGAAGGTGTCGGGCCTGGACCATCTGGAGCGGCTGCGCGACCGGGTGGCGGTGACGGAGCTGGGGGCGGATTTCGACGCCGGGCCGGACGCCTTCCTCGACACCGCGGCGGTGATGGCCAACCTGGATCTGGTCATCACCTGCGACACTTCGGTCTGCCATCTCGCCGGCGCCATGGGGCGGCCGACCTGGGTGGTGCTGAAATGGTTCGCCGACTGGCGCTGGATGCGCGACCGGCTCGACAGCCCCTGGTATCCGACCATGCGCCTGTTCCGTCAGGCGAGGTCCAACGACTGGGCCGAGGTGATGGCCAGGGTGACGGCGGACGTGGCGGCGGAGGTCACCACACGGGTCACCGGAGGGACTGCACGATGACGCTGAACGAAGCGATGCGGCTGGCGCTGGAGCATTTCCGCGCCGCCCGGATGGCGGAGGCCGAGGCACTGTGCCGCGCCATCCTGCAGGCCGCTCCCGGAACGGGCGAGGTCGCCCAACTGTTGGGCGTGGCGGTGATGATGCAGAACCGTCCGCAGGAAGCGGAAACGATCCTGCGCCAGGCGATCGCCATGCGGCCGGATCTGGGCGACAGCCACGGCAATCTCGGCACCGTGCTGCAGTCGCTGGGCCGCATGGCCGAGGCGTTGGCGGCACACGACCGCTGCGTCCAGCTGTCGCCCGCCACGCCGGAGGCCTATGTCAACCGCGGTTCCGCCCGGCTGACGCTGGGCGACCGCAACGGAGCGGCGACCGACTTCGCCCGTGCGCTGCGGCTGCGCCCCATCGACGCGCTCGCCGCCGCCAATCTGGGCGTGGCCCTGCGCGAGAGTCATCGCGTGGCCGAGGCCGACCGCGCGCTGCGCCGGGCGCTGGTCGTCGATCCCGGCCATGCCGAGGCGATGCTGGGCCATGCCCACACCCTGCGCGAGCTGGGCCGGCTGACCGAAGCGAAGACCGCCTACACCCGCGCGGTGGCGCTGTCCCCGGCCAAGACCGAGGCGCTGTGCTACCACCTGTACCTGATGCAGACGCTGTGCGACTGGGACGATTACGACCGGCTCTGCGCGCGGGTGACGGAGATCATCGACCGGGACGGCGGCATCGTCATCCCGCTGGCCACCCTGTCGATTGACACCGGTCCGGCCCAGCAGGACCGCTCCGCCCGCCTGTTCTTCGACCGGGTGGTCAAGCGCGCCACAGCAGCGCCGCTGCAGGCGCGGGCTCCGTCGCCCGGCGGACGGCTGCGCATCGCCTATGTCTCCGCCGACTTCCACGAGCATGCCACCGCCTTCCTGGCGGCCGAGCTGTTCGAACTGCATGACCGCGAGCGGTTCGAGGTGCTGGCCTATTCCTACGGCCCCGACGACGGCAGCGCCATGCGCCAGCGGCTGGTGAAGGCCTTCGACCGCTTCCGCGACATCCGCAGCGTGCCGCTGGACGCCGTCGCCCGCTGCATGGCCGACGACGGGGTCGACATCATGGTCGACCTGAAGGGCTACACGAAGCAGACCCGGCTCGATCTGCTGTCACGCCGGCTGGCGCCGGTCGAGGTCAGTTATCTGGGCTATCCCGGCACCATCGGCTGCCCGCACATGGATTATGTGATCGGCGACCGCTTCGTCACCCCGCCGGAGCACCAGCCCTTCTATGCCGAGAGGCTTGTGCTGCTGCCGGACGCCTACCAGATCAACGACCGCCGCCGCCCGTTGCCCGACAATAGTCCGTCGCGGGCCGAGTGCGGCCTGCCGGAGAACGGCGTCGTCTTCGCCGCCTTCAACACCGCCTACAAGATCAGCCCGGCCATGTTCGCCCTGTGGATGCGCATCCTGAAGCGGGTGCCGGGATCGGTGCTGTGGCTGTTCGAGGCCAACCCGCTGGCCGCCGGCAACCTGAAGGCCCAAGCGCAGGCCCAGGGGGTCGATGCCGCCCGGCTGATCTTCGCCCCGCCCCGTCCGCTGGCCGACCACATCGCCCGCTACCGCGTCGCCGACCTGGCGCTCGACACCCTGCCCTACACCGGCCACACCACCACCAGCGACGCGCTGTGGGCCGGCTGCCCGGTGGTGACCTGCCTGGGCGGGACCTTCGCCTCGCGGGTGGCGGCCAGCCTGCTGAGTGCGGCGGGGCTGCCCGACACCATCACCCGCTCGCTGGCGGAGTACGAGGATCTGGCGGTGGCGCTCGCCGGCGATCCCGCCCGCCGGGCCGACTTCCGCAAGCGGCTGGAGGACGGGCGGATGACGGCGCCGCTGTTCGACAGCCGCCGCTTCACCCGCAACCTGGAGCGCGCCTATCAGGTCATGTGGTCGCTGCACAAGGCCGGCAAGCCGCCGCAGGGCTTCATGCTGCCGGCCGGCTGACAGGGCGCTGGGAAGAGAGGCTGCCCGCCTGCGCCTTTGCACACGGCAGCACATACCCAAGTATGCGATTCCATCCCCACATATTTCACGGTCGTAACACAGGACAAAAGCACTAACTAAATTGCTTATGGCTTTGCTACCATACCTCGCAAGAATATTCCTTTGTTGGTATGACTGATCGATGTCCGGTAATACTTCGATATCTAATCTTTCTTCTGGCCTCCCCCTGATCTTAGCCCTTTATCCGGCAAGCCTTTCTTTGCCTGACCCAGTCCTGCGCCGTCCCTGCTGCGGCATGGTCATCGTGCCGGAAGAAACGCGATGAATACGATCAGCCCGATCAAGGCCGAAGCCGCCAAGTCCGCCACCTACCAGGGGCGGCTGGAATTCGTGACCACCGGCAAGATCTACGGCTGGCTGCACAACCAGAGCAACCCGGCGGAGGAATGCCTCGTCGACCTCTATGTCGATGGACGCTTCCTCGGCACCCATGCCTGCAACGAGCATCACAGGGCGCTGACCGGGCTGCCAGGCCGCAACGGCTTCCTCGCCTTCAACATCCCCCTGCCCGCCGGATTTCTCTCGATCGATGGCTGCTGCGTTGACGTCAAGGTCCATGGGACCAGGATGTCCATCCCAGGGGCGCCTGTCGTCACCGGCCTTCACCGGGCGGTGATCGATACGGCCCTGTCGGGAATGACGCCGGAGCGCCAGGCTTTGTGCGTGAGCGCGCTTTCGGAGACGGCCAACCAGACCAGGCGCGGACGCGACCGGATCGAGGACGCACGGCTGATCCGGCCGGCCGAGGGATTCGAAGGGAGCGAACTGACGGTCAGCGCCTTCCTGGCGCACCAGCTTTACCGGCTGGAGGCGCAGCATGACTTCCACCTGCATAGCGCTGCCGACCTGACCCGCTTCCTGGTGCAGCACGCCGAAGCCTTCAATCTTGCCGACCATGCCTGGTGCCCGTTGCCGGCCGATGTGAAGGCTTATCTGGTTTCGGGCGAGGAGGAGGACGCCGGTCTCTTCCGCTCGCGCCTGCTGTCGGCCTATCAGGCACAGACAGGCGAGGTGGCCAACAGCGGAGTGGGTGCGCTGTACCACCTGACCCACTGGATGTTCGGCAAGGCCCGCCTGCCCAAGGAAGCATTGGCAGCCCGGCATGTGGAGGCGTTGAACGCCTCGGCTGGGATCGACCCTCATGGCCTGATCTCGCATTTCTATGCCGGGGTGCACGCCCGCGATCCCGAACTGGCCGCGGCGTTCGATCTGCGCGACGAGCGGGCGCTATTCCCCCTGCTGCTGGCGATCTCGCTGTGGCTGGTGCGCTGGAACCTGGATGATCTGTTCCTGCCCCCTGAGGTGAGCGCGCTCCTGGACGCACCGATCCATCATGACGCTCAGGTCATGACCGGACTTGGCTATTTCTACAGCCGCCTGGGCGTGCCGGGGGGGCAGGCCTTGAGCCTGTCGTCGCTGCGCCAGCGGCAATGCGCACCGGTGGCACGTCGCTTGGCCCGCACGCCACAGGCCAAGGGCGTCAATCTGTTCGGCTATTTCGACGGCGGCACCGGCATCAGCCGCAACGCCCTGTTCTCCCGCGACATCCTGCAGGATGCCGGCTTCGGCGTCACGATGCCGATGATGGCGGTGCCCAGCCGCCATGCCGGCGAAGAGCTTTACCCGGTCAACCTGATCCATTTCGGGCTGCTGGGCGCGCCGGGCGACATGATCAACCATGGGCTGGCGCGCTTCGCCGGTGCGTACAACATCGGCTTTTTCCTGTGGGAGACCAATGCGCTGCCCCGCTCGGCCCATCTCACGCTGGAGATGATGGACGAGCTGTGGACCATGTCGGCCTTCTGCGCCGACACCCTGGCCCAGCATTTTACCGGCCCCATCCACATCGTCCCCAACTGCGTCGACGAGCGCGTGTTGAAGGTGACTGCGGAAAAGCGGCCGGAGGAGCAGCCTTTCACCTTCTATTTCTGTTTCGACGCCCGCAGCTGGTACACGCGCAAGAATCCGCTGGCGGTGGCCCGCGCCTTCCGGAAAGCCTTCCCCACCGAACAGGGGGTGCAGCTCGTCCTGCGCATCCGTTACCGCCAGACCAGCCGGAGCGTCGCCGACCTCGCCCACAAGCTGGATCTCGACCGTTTGGTCGCGGGTGATCCCCGCATCATCGTGCGCGACCAAGAGCTGTCATACGCCCACTCCCTGGCCGAGATGCGTTCTTGCGACGCCTATGTCTCGTTGCACCGGGCCGAAGGCTTCGGCTACACCATGGTGGAGGCGATGATGATGGGCAAGCCGGTGATCGCGTCGCGCTATTCGGCCAACCTCGACTATATGAGCGACGAGACCGCCTTTCTGGTCGGCGGCCAGGAGCGTTACCTGGACGGCGACGAGTATCTCGGCGTCACCCCCGGCGCCCGCTGGTTCGAGCCTGACATCGATGCCGCGGCCGAGGCGATGCGGCGGGTGTGGAGTGACCGGGACGAGGCCGGGTGCCGGGCGAATGCCGGAGCGGCCTTCGTCCGCCGCGCGTTCTCGCGGCCGACGCTTCAGACGCTCTACGCCAAGCGGCTGGAAGCCATCCACCGCGAGCGGTCGTAGCGCATGATGCGGCGGGCTGCCGGAGAGACGGCCCGCCGTCAGTAGGCGAGGCGCGAGAAGGGCGCCGCCATGCGGGCGAAGTTCCGGTTGTGGTAGGGATCGTCCAGCATGTCCCCCCATTCCTCCCGCATCCGCCGCAGATCGTTCTGATGGACGTCGCGTGACGACTGTCCATAGAGGTAGCCGCGGGTCTTGGACTCGTAATGGTACAGGCACACCTCGGGATCGTACACGACCCGCAGGCCTGTCTTCCGAACGGCCAGGCAATAAACGATGTCGTTCCAGTTGACCGGGCGGGACGGGTCGAAGCCCTGGACCGCCTCGAAGGTCGAGCGCCGTGTGACGAGGCAGGCCCCGGTCACCGCCGCGGCGGAGCGCATGATCAGGTTGCGGCCGAGATAGCCGCCGTCGTCACTGCGCGCGCCCAGGGCCTCATGGACAGCCCCCTGCTCCCGGCTGGTGACGACACCGCCGTGCTGGATGCTGCCGTCGCGGTACAGCAGGCGCGCACCGACCACGCCGACCTCCGGCAGCCCCAGCGTCGCCACCGCCCGGCCCAGCCAGTCGTTGCTGGCGGCGACGGTATCGTCGTTGAGGAAGGCCAGGACCTCGCCCTGCGCCATCGATGCGGCTAGGTTGTTCATCACCGCCCAGTTGAAGGCGCCTTGATAGGGCATCACCTCGACGCCGCGCTGGGTCCGCATCGCCTCCAGCAGGCCGACGCTGTCGGGATCCTCGTTCTGATGGTCGATGACGATGATCTGCATCGGCGCCCGATAGTCCTGCCGGACACGCAGCAGAGAGTCGAGGCAGTTCCGCAACAGGACCGGCGAGTTGCGCGTGGGTACGATCACGCTGACCGACGGCAGGGCGGGCGCCCGCACGTCGACGGCGCAGGGTTCCACCAGGGTGCGGGACTCCGGATCGGTCGTGCCGCTGAGGATCTGAAGGGGGCGCACCACCGCTTCCAGGCTGCGGCGCTGGGCCCACCGCCGCACCGCCCCGGCATTGCCGGACAGCAGCCGTGGCACGGCGAAGCCGGCATGGAAACCCAGCGTCTTGCGAACCGTATAGAGGATCGAGGAGATGTGGCGGATGTCCGCCTGGGCGATGCAGTCGGCAAGACGCAGGGCCAGATCGTGCAGGTCGCCGGGGGGCGTGCCGCTTTCGAGGGCGAAGACCTTCAGCAGGGCCTCCGACGACAAGGCCACCATGGGACCAAGACAATCGTAGGCCAGCAGCATGATGGGGTCGAAGTCCGGTTTGAAGACCGGAATGACCTCGCCGCCCCGCCCGTTCTGGCGATCGATCTCCACATCATGGTCGCTGTATGCCACATGGGCCGACGACAGGGCGGCCAGGAAGACCGCCAGGGCATCTTCCCGCAATACGCCTCCGCCTTCGACGACCAGATGACCGCCGGCGTCCCGCAGGCGCGGATGGGTGGTGATCAGACGCGGCAGCTCCGGGGCCAAGGCCCGGACCGCCTGCCCGCCGGCAAGAAGCGGGGCGAGCAGCGCGGCCAGTTCGCTGTTGGGGGGCGGCTCGTCGGGGGTCAGGACGGTGAGCATCCAGGCCGGATGGGACTGGCGACCCAAGGAGGCAATCAGTTGCCGCAACGGTGCGCAATCGTCGTCCGGCGCGATGACGACGACGTTCACGACGCTGGCGGTGGCGCCCGTCTGCAGCCGCTCCGCACCGATGTCGGGGCCGCGCCTGTTGCTTTCCAGCAGCCCCTCCGCCCGCAAGGCGGCATAGGCGTCGAGCGTGGGGGCGATGCGGCTGACCGCATGGGGCAGATGCTGCTCGATGTTGCCGATGGCCTGCTTGATCCCCTTCAGCATGGCCAGGATCTGGCCGATGTCGCCGATGCTCTCCTGCAGATTGGTCTTGATGTAGATTTCCGAGCCGAAGGGCTTCTTCGAATGGGCGTCGCGGACGCTCAGGAACGTGCCCCGCGACGTCAGATCGTCGTGAAGAGCCGGAATCCGGAAGCTGAACCCATGCTCGCCCCGGCCGCCGATGCGTTCGGCAAGGCCGGGTACGAAATGCATGCAGTGGGCCACGCCGATGAAGCGGCTGCCCAGGAACAGTTCCAGCACGATCCGTTCGTTGAAGTCCTGCGGGTTGGCGCACCAGCCGGAGATCTGTCCGCTGCCGCCATCGGCGATCTCACCGATCAGCTGCCGGGTGGCGGCCAGTTCGACCGCGGCAATCCTCTCGGCGATCCGGGCGTTCCGCCACCAGTCCAGGACCTGCGGCGGCAGGAACCCCGTGAAATCGGGATCGCGCAGCATGGCGAGAATCCAGAAGCGCCATGACCGGCTGGCGGACAGGGCGTTCAGGGAGGCGTCGGTCAGCGGGACGATGCCCAACGCCCATCGGGCCAGCCCCTCGTCCATCTGGGGGGCAAGCTCCACATGCGGCAGGCTGGTCCCTTCGGCCAACCGGTTGACGACGTTCGAAATGAATTCACCGCGCAGAAGGAAATAGCTGATGAACTCGCTCAGACGGCAGTCGGCGGCGGCAAGCAGTTCCTGGCTGTTGGCCGGATAACGCCCGAGGAACAGGCGGTATCCGTTGATGGCGTCGTCCAGCGTCGTGCGGCGGCTCGTGTCTTGCGCATGGCTTTTGTCCAGCGTGTCGACCAGGCTTTCCGACCTGCCATCCATGCCCACACCCCTTCTATGACGCGAACATGCCGCAAACGGCATCGCATTCGACGGCTTCCGGAAAGCAGTCAGAGGAAGCAGACAAAAATCCGGGAAACCTTCCGCCTGCCGAATGAAAGGAACGGCGATTGGCTACGCGTTCTTTACATGCAGGCTTTCGGGGTGTTTTTACCGGCTGCCACCACTTTCGGGCAACCGATTTCGTGGCGGAGGCTTGAGACAAGTCGCATCAGACAAGTCATGCCCGGCGGCGGGCGAAAACCGATGCCGCCGGGAAATCGCAGGAGTGGTGTTCAGGCGCCTGCCGCAAACGGCCGACGCCCCCCTCAGCCCATCGCCACCAGCTTCGGATTCTTCTTCCACTCTTCCATGATGACCTGGGCCCTGTGCCTGTCTTCGCTGCCGAGGCCGGCGCCGAGTTCATGGGCCTTGGCCTCCAGCCCGTCACGGTCGGGACCGGGCTGGGTGGCCGCGGCGGCCATGATGTACCAGACATAGGCCTGGATCGGGTTGTAGGCCTTGCTGTCGCGGTTGGCGTAGAGAGCGCCCAGGTTGGTCATGGCGCCGGCATGGCCCTGTGCCGCGGCCTTGCGCAGCCAGTCCACGCCCTCGACCAGATCGGGCCGGCCAGCCCAGCCATGGGCCAGCATCAGGCCCAGATTGACCTGGGCGCCGACATTCCCCTGTGCGGCGGCCTTGCGGTACCACAGCGCAGCCTCGGCATAGTCGGGGGTGCCGGCCAGACCGTTGGAATGGATCAGGCCGAGGTTGAACTGGGCGTTGACGTTGCCCTGCTCGGCCGACCGGCGGCACCATTTGAGGGTCTCGGCATAATCCTTGGGCACGCCGTGGCCGCGGGCATAGAGCAGGCCGAGATTGACCTGGGCCACCGGATGGCCCTGCTCCGCCGCCTGCCGGTACAGGTCCGCCGCCTTGGCCGGGTCGGCCTCCACCCCGCTGCCGTGCTCGTAGATGATGGCGAGCGCCAACTGGGAATTGACGAAGCCCTGCCCGGCGGCCTGCCCATACCAGGCGATCGCCTGGCCCATGTCGCGCTCTACCCCCTGGCCATTCGCGTACAGCGAGGCGAGCGCATGCTGGGCGACGGCAAAACCCTGCTCGGCCGACTTGCGGTACCAGTCGGCGGCGGCGGCGTAATCCTGGCCGACACCTTGGCCGAAGGCGTGCAGCAGCCCCAGGTGGTGCTGCGCCTCGGCATGGCCGGCCTCCGCCGCCAGCCGATACCAGTGCAGGGCCTGTGCGATGTCCGGCGCCACCCCAAGCCCGTTGGGAAAGAGCAGCGCCAGATTGGCGTCCGCCGCCGCCGAATTGGCTTTGGACACGGTCTTGTACCAACGCACCGGCAGGGCATTGTCCTGAGCCGCCCCCTCGCCATTGGCATAGCACAGGGCCAGCGAGAACTGCGCTTCCCGATGCCCCTGCTCGGCCGCCTTGCGAAACCAATGAGCGGCATCGCCGAAATCACGCACCACGCCCTGGCCGCGGGCATAGAGCTGGCCCATGCGGTATTGCGCCTCGGCATCGCCGCGCTCGGCCAGCGGCAGCCAGTCGGCCACCGCCCCGGCATGGTCTCCCGCCTCGAAGGCGACGAGACCGCGCTGGAAGTCCGGCTTTTTGAACGGGACGGATGATGTACCCTTGCGCTTACCAAACACGATCAAGGCTCCCGCAGGCTTTCGTCGACCCCACGCAGGATGGGGCGCAGGAAATAGGTGATGATCCGGCGCTCGCCGACCTTGATGTCGGCCGTCAGCGGCATGCCAGGGATCAGGCGGAAGTTGGAGGGCACATTGTCCAGCGTGGTCGTCAGCAACTTGATCCGCGCCCGATAGAAGAGGCTTCCGCTCGCATTGTCCTTGTTGGAGAAGGAGTCCTCGCTGATCGTCTCCACCTCGCCATCAAGCGAGCCGTGCTGCATATAGGGATAGGCGTCGAGCTTCACGCGCACCTTGTCGCCGACCTGGACGAAGGCGAGGTCGCGGGCGTCGATGTTCGCCTCGACCTCCAGGGGTGCGCCGACCGGCACCAAGGTGAAGAGCGGTTCAGCCTCCTTGGCGATCGAGCCGGGGGCGGCCTTGGACGAGACCTCCAGCACGATGGCGTCGACGGGGGAGTCGAGCTGGACCAGCGCCTGACGCTTGCGCGCCTTGATCAGCTGTTCGCGCAGCGCCTCGCGCTCGTTGCGCTGGGAGGTCAGCTCCTCGATGATCTTGCCGTTCCACTGCTGGATGAAGACGTCGCGCTCGGCCAGCAGGGCCTGCAGGTCATGGCGGTTGCCCTGCAGCTCGTTCTGGTTCAGCACCAGATTGCGCTCGATGTCGATGCGGTCGCTGGTCGCCTGCAAGAGGTTCAGCTTGCTGCCGACCTGGGTGGCCAGCAGGGAGGAGCGCATGTTCTCGATCTCGCGCACCACCTTCAGCCGCTCGTTCAGATGGACGCGGTCCATCTCGTACTTGGTGACGTTGGACTGCAGGCGGGCGAGCTTCTCCTCGTAATTCATCATCTGGGACTGGTATTGCGCCTGCCGCTCACGCCACAGCGACTGCTGCAGCGTGCCGTAGCCGTACCGGTCGCTGTCGCCCACGAAGGGTTTGCCGTCATGCTCGGCCTGCAGCCGGGAGATCATGGCGTCGGCGTTGGCGAGACGGGATTCCAGCTGCAGGACGTCGGCCTGGGTGAAGGTCGGGTCCAGCGTCGCCAGCACCTGCCCCTTGTGCACGACATCGCCGGGGCGGACCAGAACCTGCTTGATCGCCGCCATCTCCAGCGGCTGGACCATCACGTTGGGCTCGGTCGAGATGATCTTGCCCTGCGAGGCGACGATCTTGTCCAGGTAGGACAGCGAGGCCCAGGTGATCAGACCGATGACGAACAGCGCCAGCAGATGCAGGGTGATGCGCGCCAGGAACGGATCGGGAGCGTTCTGGATCGCCTCCGTGTCCTTCTGGAAGGCACCGATCGCCTGCTTTCCACGCGCCTTGGCGCGCTTGTCGAGCGAAGGGTCCGGCGTGCGCGGTGCGGCGTCGTTGGCAGGGACGCGCGTCGTCTGGATGGTCGCAAGCTTCTGTGCGGTCAAGGGGACGCGCTCCTAGATGTGCCGGTTCTGCTGGTGCCAGAGATGCTGGTAGATGTCGCAGCGCTCCAGCAGTTCGTCATGGCGGCCGCTGTCCACCACCTTGCCGCGGTCCATCACCAGGATGGTGTCCGACGGCACCAGCGACGACAGGCGGTGCGAAATGATGATCACGGTACGGCCGCGGGCGATGTTCATCAGGTTGGCCTGGACGATCGCCTCGCTCTCGGCGTCGAGCGCGCTGGTCGCCTCGTCCATGATCAGGATCTTCGGGTTGGTCAGGAGCGCCCGGGCGATCGCCAGACGCTGGCGCTGACCGCCGGACAGGTTGGACGAGCCTTCCTCCAGCATCGTGTCCAGGCCCTTGGGCAGCCGTTCCACGAACTCGTCGGCGCCGGCAAGATGAATGACCCTCAGGATTTCCTCGGTCGTCGCCCCCGGCTTGGCGGCGGAGACGTTCTCGCGGATGGTGCCGGTGAACAGGAAATTGTCCTGCAGCACGACGCCGATCGAGGCGCGCAGATGGTCGAGGTCGTATTCGCGCAAGTCCCGGCCGTCGATGCGGATCAGCCCTTCCTGCGCCCGGTGCAGCCCCTGGAGAAGGCGGGTCAGCGTGGTCTTGCCCGAGCCGGAGCGGCCCATGACGCCGAGGATGGTGCCCTCGGCCGCGGTGAAGTTCACGCCGTCGAGCGCCGGCGGCGCCGTGGGGGCGTAGCGGAAGCGCACTTCTTGGAATTCCACCGTGCCGCGCAGGGGCGTGCGCAGGCCACGGCCGGTGCGGCCTTCTTCGGGGGCATGGTTCATGATCGTGCCCAGCATCTGGACCGAGATCGACACCTCCTGGAACTGCTGCACCAGCTGGGCCATCTGCAGCAGCGGCTGGGTGACGCGGCCGGCCAGGATGTAGAAGGCGATGAGCGCGCCCATCATCAGGTCGCCGCTCAGCGCCAGATAGGTGCCGAGGCCGAGCAGGCAGGCCATCATCAGCTGGTTCAGCGGCATGGCCACCGTCTGGCCGATGATCATGATGCGGCCGACGTCGAAACGCTGTTCGGCGGCGCGGGCGACGCGGTGGTCCCACTCCTGCTTCTGGCGCGCATCGAGCGCCAGCGACTTCACCGTGCGCATCCCGTGAATGTTCTCGATCAGGAAGGACTGCTGGCGGATTTCCGCCTGGTACAACTCCCTCAGCCGGCCTTTGATCAGCGGGATCATGATGCCGATGTTGATGGCCATCAGCACGGAGAAGGCCAGCACCAGGAAGGTCAGCGGCACGCTGTACATGAACATGATCGGCAGGAAGATCACCAGCGAGACCGTGTCCAGCAGCGTCATGAAGAGCTGGCCGGTGAGAAAGTTGCGAATGCGCTCCGCCTGCTGGACGTTCTTGACGATCTCGCCCGACGACACCCGCTCGAAATAATGCATCGGCAGGCCGACGAGCTTGTTGAAGACCTGGACGTTCATCTTCGCGTCAATTTTCTTCGTCGCGTAGAGCATCAGGTACTGGCGCAGATAGGAGAAGGCCGTCTCGAACAGGATGACGCCGATCATGCCGATCATCAGGACGCTGAGCGTGCCCAGGCTGCGGTGGACCAGCACACGGTCGACCACCAGCTGGAAGAAGATCGGCACGGCGAGCGCGAACAGGCTCATCAGGATCGCGGCGATGCCGATATCGCGGAAGATGCGCTTGTGGCGCAGGATCTCCACCAGGAACCACTTCAGGCCGAAGGGCTGCTCGGTATCGGTCAGGCCGTAGTCCCGCTTCAGCAGCACCACTTCGCCGGCCCAGGCCTGGCTCAGGCGGATGCGGTCGACCGGCAGGATCACCTCCTGGCCGGCAAGCGGGTCCTGGAGGATGGCAACGTCGGTGTCGCCCTGCTTGCCGAAGCCGAGCACCACCATAGAGTTGCCGTTGCGCAGGCGCAGGATGGCGGGAAAGGCGTCGTGGAGCTTGCCCAGATCCTCCCAGTCCAGCGTCGTCGCCTCGGCCTTCAGGCCGATCGACTTGGCGACGCGCAGGAGGCGAGCGGTGTCCAACTCCTCGTTCCCGATGACGTTGCTGTGCTGAAGCCGCTCGGCCGAAACATCGAGGCCACGCTGGCGCGCGACGGCAGCCAGGGAATGCAACCCGGTGTGGGCGCAGGGGACTTCCGCAGCAAGGGTCATGGGAACCGCCGTAAAGAATTGGGAGTGCGTCGCGACTGCAAGGTCTTCATACCGTTCGGTCACCCGGTCTCGATCGACCATGCGCTCCTTGGGTTGGGAGGCGCGACGAAGCGCGTAGAGTCCGCCACTTGCGGACGATGCATGCCCACGCGATTCCGTTGAGATAGCAGAAGAGGCACAACAGCGGCAAGCCATCTGTCCCAGGGGGCATCCGCCATCCATCATATGTCTCCGCCCGATGTGTCCATTGCGGCACATCCGTGCAGAGACGAGATGCCGCTTGCGGACAGCGCATGGTCATTGCTATCGACCGACGGGATGGTTCTTTGCCGACAGAGATCTAACGCCAGGCGGTCAGACGGATGAAAAAGCCTTCACGAAAGCAGGCCAAGGCCAAACGCCCGACCATCCCGGCCCCCTCCCCGCGAAGCGCGGCCCAGGCCCAGGCCCCGGCCGTGGCTGCCGCTGCGGACGCCGGCTTCGCCCGCGCGCTGACCCTGCACAGGGAAGGGCGGACGGCCGAGGCGGAAGCCGGCTACCGCGCCGTGCTCGCCACCGATCCGGGCCATCCCAACGCCAACAACAATCTGGCCATCATCCTGCGCGCCCGCGGCGACTGGGAGGAGGCGCTGGGCTGCTACCGCCGGGCGCTTGCCCGCAACGCCGCCGACCCCTTCGTCCACAGCAATCACGGCTGCCTGCTGCTCGACATGGGCCGAAGCGTGGAGGCGGAAGAGGCGCTGCGCACCGCCATCCGGCTGAAGCCCGACTATGCCGAGGCGCATTTCAACCTCGCCAACATCCTGCGCAACCGCGGCGACCGCGAGGCGGCCAAGGCCGCCTACGGCGAAGCGCTGCGCCTGAAGCCCGATATGGCGGAGGCTCTGTGCAATCTGGGCGACCTGCACAAGGGGGCGGTTGAACTGGCCCGCGCCGTGGAGTGCTTCGTCGCCGCGCTGAAGGCCAACCCGAAGTCGGCGGAAGCCTGGAACAATCTGGGCGAGACGCTGAAGGAGATGGGCCGCATCGAGGAGGCGATCGGCGTCTTCCAGAAGGGCCTGGAGGCGCACCCCAACCACGCCCTGATGCATTCCAACCTGCTGCTGGCCCTGCACTACACCCCGGCCGTCCCGCCCGAGACCATCTTCAAGGCCCATGCGGTGTGGGCGCAGCGCCATGCCGATCCGCTGCTGCCCGCCGGCAAGCGCCATCCCAACCCGCGCGATCCCGCACGCCGCCTGCGCGTCGGCTATGTCTCGCCCGATTTCTGCGCCCATTCGGTCGCCTTCTTCGCCGAACCGCTGATCCGCGAGCATGATCGCAAGCGGTTCGAGGTATTCTGCTACCACGCCGCCGCACGCTCGGACGTGGTCACCGAACGGCTGAAGAGGATGGCCGACGGCTGGCGGTCGCTGGTCGGGGTGGACGACGCCCGCGCCGCGGCGCTGATCGAGCAGGACGGCATCGACATCCTGGTCGATCTGACCGGCCACACCGCCAACAACCGGCTGACCCTGTTCGCCCGCAAGCCGGCGCCGGTGCAGGCGACGTGGCTGGGCTATCCCGACACCACCGGCATGCGCGCCATCGACTGGCGCTTCAGCGACGCCGTCGCCGAACCGCCGGGCGAGGCCGACCGGCTGAGCGCCGAGCGCATCGTCCGGCTGCCGCACGGCTTCCACAGCTACCGCCCGCCGGTGGACGTCGCCCCGCCGGCCGAACCGCCGCTGCTGGCCAAAGGCCATGTCACCTTCGGGTCCTTCAACAACACCTCCAAGGTGACGGGGGAGGTGGTGCGCGTCTGGTCGGAGATCCTGAAGCGGGTGCCGAACTCCCGCCTGATCGTCAAGAGCGCCCAGATGGGCGACGAGGAGACGCGCCGGCGCTATCTGAACACCTTCGTCCAGTTGGGGATCGATGCCGGCCGCATCGAGCTGCTGGCCCGCATCGACGCCGCCGACAGTCATCTGCGTGCCTACGACCGCATCGACATCGGGCTCGACCCCTTCCCCTACAACGGCACCACCACCACCTGCGAGGCCTTGTGGATGGGCGTGCCGGTGGTGACGGTGGCCGGCGCCAGCCATGTCGCCCGCGTCGGCGCCAGTCTGCTGACCCATTGCGGGTTGAGCGAGCTGGTGGCCTCCGACGAGGCGGGCTACATCGCCACCGCGGTCGCGCTCGCCGGGGACCCGGAGCGCTTGACCGGGCTGCGCCGGACCATGCGCGACCGGCTGAACGCCGCGCCGCTGACCGACTACAAGGGCTTCGCCCGCGGGGTCGAGGCGGCCTATCGCGCCATGTGGCAGGACTGGGTGGCCCGCAGCGCGCGGGACTGACGGGACCGTTGCGGGGGAACGGGTTCAGAGCCCCCGCAGGGCACCTCGGTCGACGTTTTCCAGGAACCAGCGGTAGGTGGTGGCGAAGCCGTCGCGCAGGGTCGTGGGGGCGGTCCAGCCCATCTCCGTCATCCGGCTGACGTCCATCAGCTTGCGCGGGCTGCCGTCCGGCTTTGAGGTGTCGTAGCGGAACTCGCCCTCATAGCCGACCACGTCGCGGATCAGCTCGGCCAGTTCGCGGATCGACACCTCGCTGCCGGTGCCGACATTGACGTGCGGCTCGTCCGAATACTGCCGGGCCAGGAAGACCAGACCGTCGGCCAGATCGTCGGCGAACAGGAACTCACGCTTGGGCGACCCGGTGCCCCACAGCTCGACGAAGGGCTGGCCGTCGACCTTGGCGCGGTGGATCTTGGCCAGCAATGCTGCGGCGACATGGCCCCCCTGCAGGTCGAAATTGTCGTTCAGGCCGTAGAGGTTGGTCGGCATCGCCGAGATGAAGTCGCAGCCATACTGGCGCCGGTAGGCCTGGCACATCTTGATGCCGGCGATCTTGGCGATGGCGTACCACTCGTTGGTCGGCTCCAGCGGGCCGGTCAGCAGGGCGTCCTCGCGCATCGGCTGCTCGGCCAGCCGGGGATAGATGCAGGAGGATCCCAGGAAGACCAGCTTCTTCACCCCCGTCCGGTAGGCGCCGTGGATGATGTTGGTCTCGATCGCCAGATTGTCGTAGAGGAATTCGGCCGGCCGGGTGGAGTTGGCGAGGATGCCGCCGACGGTGGCGGCGGCGACGAAGACCAGCTCCGGCTTCGTCTCGGCCATCCAGTCCTCGACCTCCGCCTGACGGCGCAAATCGACGCGGTCGCGGCCGACGGTGATCAGCTCGCACGGCTCGCGGTCCAGGCGGCGGACGATGGCCGCCCCCGCCATGCCGCGATGCCCGGCCACCCAGACCCGTTTGCCCTCCAGGGAGAAAAGCGATTCCGTCCGCACCCTTGCGCCCCATGCCGCTATGAAAAGCCGTGTGGTGTCGTAGCATCCGGACTGCGGTGAATCCAGTCCGCTCCGCTCGGCTTGACAAGCGCCGCCCCGGCGCGGGATCTTCCGGCCCCTTGGGCTGCCGGATTTGCACCCAGAATTGGGGTTTCCATCATGATTTCGAATTTGGCTTTCACCTGGCAGCTCACGGAGGTCCACGGCTGGGGGCTGGTGGGTGTCCACACCGCCCTCTATCTCGCCGACCAGGGCCGGCCGCCGCTGCTGCTCGAAAAGCCGCTGATGGGCACCCTGCGCCCGGAGAACCGGGCGAAGCTGCAGCCGCTGGAAGGCCCCTACCAGCAGATCGCCGCCATGGCCGACAACGCCAAGGGCCACATGCTGCTGCTGAAGGAGTTCGACGTCCTGCACGCGCTGGGCAACGGCTTCACCGCCGGCGGACCCTCGGGCCGCTTCCGCGGCCGGCGCAACATCGGCGTCATCGCCTATGAGGAAACCCGCTTCACGCCCGAGGTGATGGCGCGCGCCCGCCAGTACGACCGCATCGTCGTGCATTCCACCTACAACAAACAGCTTCTGGAGATCTGGGGCTTCGACAATGTCGGCCTCGCCTTCCAGGGCATCGACCCGACCGAGATGGTGGAGGCGGACCCGAGCGGCCAATTCGGCGACCGCTTCGTCATCTTCTCCGGCGGCAAGCTGGAGTTCCGCAAGGGCCAGGACATTGTGCTGGCCGCCTTCCTGCGTTTCCGTCAGCGCCACCCGGACGCCCTGCTGGTCACCGCCTGGCAGAACGCCTGGCCGGAGGTCGGCATGACCATGGCGGAATCGCCGCTGGCGCCGAAGCCGCCGCGGGTCCTGCCCAACAACATGATCGACGTGAAGACCTGGGCGATGGAGAACGGCGCCGACGAGGAGGGCTTCGTCGATCTGGGCTTCCTCGGCCGCCACCAGATCGCCGGCGTGCTGGCCGACTGCCATGCCGCCGTCTTCCCCAACCGTTGCGAGGGAGCGACCAACCTCGTCGCCATGGAGGCGATGGCCTGCGGCGTCCCGGTGGTGCTGTCCAACAACACCGGCCACCGCGACCTGCTGAAGAGCCCGACCCAGGGCGACGATCTGTGCCTGACGCTGGACCGGCAGGTTCCGGTCGCCGACCGCGACGGCAGCCGCTTCGGCTGGGGCGAATCCTCGGTCGACGAGCTGGTGGAGGCGCTGGAGCGGCTCTATGCCGACCGCACCGCCGCCAAGGCCCGCGCCGCCCGCGCCAAGGCCTTCATCCGCACCGAGCGCAGCTGGCGCGCCTTCGCCGAGGCGTTCGTCGGCGCCACGCAATAAGACCCGAAGGGCTTCCACCGCATGCCCGCCAAGCTGGCCCTGCTCTGCCCGCGGGAGGATGCCCGCCATCTCGGCGCGGTGCTCGCCACCGCCAATCGGGAACTGGTGGTGGTCACCGCGACCGACGCGGCAGGGCTGGAGCGGACGGTGGCGGAAGCCGGAGGAGTCGACCGCATCGTCGCCTTCCGGACCAACAGCATCGTGCCGGCGGCTCTGCTGCGGCGGGTCTCGGGTCCCTCCTACAACTTCCACCCCGGCCCGCCCGGCTATCCCGGCCGGCATCCCTTCGCCTTCGCGCTGTATGACGGGGCGGCGCAGTATGGCGTCACCGCGCACGAGATGACGCAACGGGTGGACGCCGGCCCCATCGTCGGCGCTTTGTCCTTCCCGCTGCCGGAACTGCCGGAGGCGGACTGGCTGATCGACCGGACCTATACGGCACTGATCCAGCTGTTCGTGATGCTGGCCCCGCAGCTGGCGCTGACCGACAAGCCGCTGCCCCATACAGCTCTGGCCTGGGACCAGAGCCGGCGCTGCACGCGCAAGGCGCTGGATGCGCTGCGCGCCCTGCCGCCGGACATCGGGAGCGAGGAGATGGAGCGCCGCATCCGGGCGCTGCGCAGCGTCAGGTACGAAGGCATCCGCCCCTGCCTGACCCTGCACGGCCGCCGTTTCGTGCTGGAGGAGGATTAGCGCCCCACCCCATCCAAAGCGTCCAGCAGCCGGGACGCGGCGGCGTCCCAGGTGAAGCTGTCCATCAGGTGGCGGGCAGCGTCGCGGCGCTCGCCTTCGGGATCGCGGACGACGCGGGACAGGATGTCGGCCGCGGCGTCCTCGTCCGGGTGCCACCAGTCCAGCCCGTGGAAGGCGGGATAGTAGGCGCTGCTGTAGGGCATCAGCGCCGGGCCGGTGGTGCAGGGGATCAGATGGGCGACGCGGTCATCCAGATAGGCCGTGTAGGCGCTGTGCCGGGGAGCGATCAGGCCGGCGCCCAGACAGCCGGCACGGGTGATCGGCAGGTCCCAGCCCTCGCCATGGGACAGGCTGAAATAATGGGTCGCCATGGCATAGAGGCCGGCGATGCCCTGCTCGTCGTAGCGGTCGGTCAGCAGGGCGATGGGAGCGGCTTCCTCCAGCCGGCGGCCGGTCGCCTGCATGCCCTGCTCGAGCAGCCGGCGGACCTCGCCGACCAGGGTAGAGCCGCCCTTGCCCACTTTCAGGATCAGGATCGCGTCGTCGCCGGCGCGGGTGGCGCGCAGCCAGACCCGCAGCAGCCCATCCAGGTTCTTGCGCGCGACGAAGTCGGAGATGTTGAGCACCCGCACCCGATAGTCCATCACCGCCCGGCCGCGCGGTCCCATGATGGGCAGCGGCCGGGCTCCGGCGTCCGCCGGGTTGGGGGCGATGCCGGGCGGGCAGACGCGGATGCGGTCCTCCGGATGGCCGGCGGCGATCCAGGCCAGCCGGGAGGATTCGGTCGGTACGATCACCAGATCGTGCGCCCGGTTGCAGGCGGCGAAGACGGCCGGGATCCGCGGCCCTTCGAACATGGTGTAATTGATGGTCGGCACGCCGGGGATCGGCTCGACCAGAGGCGGGGTCAGCACGCTGAGCGCCAGACGGGGCCGCAGCGGTTCGCCCAACCGCCGCGCCGCCGCCTGCAGGATCGGGTCGGCGAAGGATGGGCGCCAGCTCTCCTCGCCGGCCAGTCCGGCCAGCCGCAGCGTCTGTCCGCGTTCCATCAGGCTGCGCACGAAATGCTGGGCGAAGTCGCCGTAGCCCGACAGGACCGAGAAGGGGGCCCGCACCAGAAGTCCATCCGGAAGCTGCGGCCGGCCGGCCTCTTCGGCGATCCGGCGATAGAGCCGGGCACGGGCCAGGATGTTCGCCGTCTCGCCGGTCACGGCACCGCCTTCAGCCAGCACCTCCTCCGCCAGATCGGGGCGGCCGGCCGACAGCCAGACCGCGGCCAGATGGCCACGGGCGTCGTCATGGCCGGGCTGCTGCGCCAGCACGTCGGACAGGACCGCGGCGGCTTCGGCATGGTCGCCGTTCGACATCAGCGACACCGCCAGCAACACCCGGCGGTCGGGGTCGCCGGGTGCAAGACGGACGGCGCGGCGCAGGTGACGCAACGCACCGGCTTGATCGCCCAGCCCATGCAGCAGGCTGCCCAGCCGGTCCTGAACCTCCAGGTGGTCGGGCACCAGCGCCGCAACCATGCGGAGCTGGGCGACGGCGTCCATCCGGGCGCCCTTCGCCTGCTGCACCACCGCCAGATTGATGCGCGCCTGGAAGAAGGAGGGATCGAGCACCACCAGATGCGACAGCCGCTCCGCCGCCTCGTCCAGGCGGCCCAGATCGTACAGGATGACGCCGGCGAGGTTGAGCGCCCCGCGATCGCCGGGAACCTCGCGCAGCACCTGTTCGGCCAGAGCCAGGGCATCGTCCCGGCGACCGGCCCGGTAATGCTCTATGGCGCGCGCGGTGTCTTGTCCCATGAAGCGGCTATCCATTGACCTTGCAGGAAGGGGGCGGCGGAAGACGGACGAACGGCGCGGTCTGCCGGCTTTCCGGCCATAGCACGGCATGTTTTTTCGGGTCAACCGGCAGCGGCAAACCGGCGGCGGCGTTCAGGACGGCTTCCGGAATTGCAATCGGCACCGCCCACCGGCCATAAAGGCGCCCTGCCCTTCGCGAGCCAGCCCATGATCCAGCCGCAGACCTTTCTCATCCCCGCTATCCAGGCCCACCAGACCGATCGGCTGGACGAGGCCCGGCAGCTCTACCGCAAGGCGCTCGCGATCGATCCCGCCCAGTGTGACGGGCTGCAACTGCTGGGGCTGGTGGAGAAGCGGTTCGATCGGACCGGCGACGCGGTGGCGCTGATGCGCCGATCGCTGCGGCTGGCTCCCGATTTCACCACCGTGCGGCAGAACCTGTGCCGTACGCTGCAGGGGATCGGCGACCATGCCGGCGCCCTGGTCCTGCTTCGGCAACTGGCGGCCGAACTTCCCGGCGACGCCGAGACCCTGTACCAGCTGGGCGGCACACTGCTGCGGCAGGAGCGGCGGCAGGAGGCCGCCGGCCCGTTGCGCCGGGCCGCCATGCTGCGCCCTGACCATCTGGAAACCCGCATCGGCCTCAGCGAGGCGCTGCTGCTCGATCCCGCCTCGCAGGGGGCGGAGTTCGAGGAGTCGCTGCGCAACGCCCGCGCCTCGGTCATGCTGGGTCCGGACAATGCGGTGGCCCATCTGCAGATCGCCCTGGTGCTGGAGGAGATGGCCCGCGCGACGGAATCGCTGACGGCCTGCCGCCGGACCCTGCGCCTGCAGCCGGCCATGACCGACGCCCGCCACATCGCCGGGATCAACCGGCTGCGGCTTGGCGACTTCGTCGGCGGCATGGCCGATTTCGAGTTCCGCAAGAACAATTCCTGGTTCAAAGCCGACGGAATTCCAATCCCGATCTGGGACGGCCGGCCGCTGCCCGACGATGCGGTGGCCCTGGCCGCCGAGGGCGGCTGGGGCGACATGATCCATTTCGTCCGCTATGTGACGCAGGTCGCCCGCCTCTGCGGCGAGGTGGTGGTGGTCTGTCCGCCGCGGCTGCAGCGCCTGCTGTCGACCGTGCCCAATCCCGGCAACATCCGCTTCAACCCGGAGCGCATGCCCACCATCCGGGCGCGGTCGATGTTCCTCAGCCTGCCCCATCTGCTGGGCTCGACGGCCGACAGCGTACCGAACCTCCCCTATCTGTCGGCCGATCCCGAGCGGGTGCGGCTGTGGACGGAACGGCTGGCCGGACTGGGCGGTCTGCGCGTCGGGCTGTGCTGGAGCAACGGCGACGCCACCCGCGACGCCGACCCCAAGCGCTCCGTCCCCTTCGAGTTCATCCGCCCGCTGGCCGCCATCCCCGGCGTCAGCCTGGTGGACCTGCACAAGCAGGACAACGCCGCCAAGCGCCTGGCGGATGCCGACGAGGCGCTGCTCCACCGCCTGGGTCCGGATTTCGACAGCGGGCCGGACGCCTTCCTCGACACCGCGGCGGTGATGAAGACGCTGGATCTGGTCATCGCCATCGACAGTTCCGTCCTGCATGTCGCCGGCGCGCTGGGCGTCCCGAGCTGGCTGCCGGCGCCCTACCGGATGGACTGGCGCTGGATGAACGATGCGGAGAAGAGCATCTGGTACCCGTCCTTGCGGATCTACCGCCAGGACCGCCAATGGGACTGGTCCGGTCCGATGGCCCGCATCGCCCGCGACCTCGCCCGCGCCGCCGAGGCGAAAGCCGCCGGGCAGCCCGTGGATCTGCTGCCGGCGGGATGAGGGGAGCAGCCGGAGGGATGCCCCCGCTCACCCGCCCCTATCTGTCCCCTTGCGCGCCACGAAGATGATCGGGGTTTCCCAGTGCAGGCGCCGCGCCAGCCAGATCGCAGGTTCCAGCAGGCCGGAGCGGTGGACGAAGGTGACGATGCGCTTGGCGACCGACAGCGCCGCCCAATCGCCGAAGCCCAGCGTGCGCAGGCGCTGTTCGAACACGCCCCAGCCCCAGTCCAGCACCTCCAGCCCGCCGGGATGGCGGCGGAGCCAGCGGTCGAACCAGGGGCGGTCGATCAGGTTGAGGGTGTCGACATAGGAGGGGTCGCGGCCGAACAGCCGAACATAGAGCTTGGCCAGCCCGGCCGGCATCCGCGGCAGCCACAGGATGCCGTAATGCCCCTCCCACCAGGAGCCGTAGTTGGGCACGACGATCAGCAGCAGCCCGCCCGGCTTCAGCACGCGCAGCGCCTCGTTCAACACCGCCGCCGGGTCGCCGACATGCTCCAGCACGTTGGATGAATAGACGATGTCGAAGCTGGCGTCGGGGAAGGGGATCGCCTCGCCGGTGGCGTCGCGCACCGCGTCGGCCGGCAGGCCGTAATGGTCGATCAGCCGGCGGCAGACGTCGAGCGTGGAGCTGTATTCGCCCATGCTCGGCTCGATGCCGTGGATGTCCAGCCCATGGGCGGTGCGCCCGCGCACCACGGTCATGCCGCAGCCGGACCCGACCTCCAGGATGCGGGCCTTGTCGGCGTCGACGCCGGCGGCCGCGGCGGTGCGCCGCAGTTCCGCCACCTGCTCGTCGGCGCGCGCCTCCGACAGCATGTCGCGCACGACGTCGGCAACCGGCACGCGGGTGACGCCGCCGATGAAGCCGCTGTCGATGTAGCCGCGGGACAGCAGCCGGCCCAATTCCTCCCAGTCGGGAGGAAGCGTCCGATCCTCCTGCCCCGCCGCCGCCTCAGGCATTCTTCGTCGCCCGGATCACGAAGATCGTGGCGCTCTTCATCCGGCCCAGCCGGTCCTGGATGCACTCGGCCTTGAAACCGTTGCGCTCGAACAGCGCAATGATCTCCTCGATCGAATAGAAGGTCTTGTAGGGCGGATAGTACCAGTCCTCGACCTGGGCCTGGATCGACACGTTGTCGGCGCGGCGGTTGATCTCCTGCCCCTTCAGCGCGCAGGCGACCTTGGTCAGCCCGGTGAAGAAGCCGCCCACCAGCTTGCGCCGGGCCGGCGTGTCCATGTAGGCGCGGCAGAAATGGCGCACGCCCTCATGCACCGGTGACAGCCAGGTCTTCAGGTACAGGCCGAGATAGACGGTGCCGCCCGGCTTGGTGACGGCCATCAGGTTGCGCATCACCTTCATCGGATCGGGCGCCATCATCGCCACGCCCCAGCACCAGACCAGATCGAACGGACCGAGGTTCGTGTCCAGTTCCTGGAGATCCTGGTGGTGGAACTCGATGTTGTCGCGGCCGAAGCGCTGGGCCTGCTGGCGCGCGGTGGCGAGGCTGTCCGACGACACGTCGACCGACACCACCTGCTCCGCCATTTCCGACAGGATGACCGAGCAGATGCCGTGGCCGCAGCCGGCATCCAGCGCCCGGCCGATCTGCCGCTCGGTCAGAGTCTCCAGCATGTACTTCTTGGTCTCGTCGTAGATCGGCACGAAACGGGGCCAGAAGTCGTCGTAGAATTCCTTGGTCGCGAGATCCATGGGGCTGCCCTCCCGCCCGTTGAGGGCGTCCTTCGGTCGTGATGGTGGTGGTCTTTAAGGGGTGCCGGACGAACTCGTCCAGGGAGAATAGGCCTTGATCCGCCGCGCCGCCGCGTCCGGTTCGACGAACAGGCGGGCGTTGCGGTTCAGCAGGGCCGCCAGCTGGCTGTAGCCGCTCTGCGCGCTGACGCCCAGCACGTCGGCGTTCATCAGCACGTGGAAGTCCTGCAGGAACTCCAGCCCTGTCCACGGCTGTACCGCCCCGTCCTTGGCCAGCCCGTCCTTCACCAAATGGTCCAGCGAGACCGGCGCGAATTCCGCGAAGTCGGCGATGGTCGCCGGATCGTCGGTGGCGATGTAGAGCACCGGCCGGTCCAGCGTCGGCCACAACGCCTTCAGCCAGTCGACGTACCAGGAGGTCTCGGTGATGGTGTAGCGGAACCAGACGAAATCGCCGCGGCGGATGTGCAGGGCCACCACCGTGTTGCCGCGGTCTTTCAGCGCCTGCATCACCGGATCGACATGGGGCAGCCATTCCGGCCGCGGCCGCAGCCAGGACTGCACCCGCTCGCGCCATTCCTCGCGATGCTCGAACAGGAACAGCGGCGAGAGGATGTCGACGTTCGGACGCGGATCGTCGCGCCGCCCGGTCACCAGATCGTTCAGGATGCGCCGGGCGAAATGCATGGGCTTCAGCCCGCCCGAGGGCCGGGGATCGTCGAGGTCGAAGTAATGGCCGCCGACCCAGTCCGGCGTCTCCAGCCGGTAGCCGAATTTTTCGGCGTAGAGCCGCAGCAGCACATATTCCAGCACATTGTGGGCGAAGCGCCCATGGGTGGCGAGCGTGGAGGAGCAGATGCGCGGTTGCGACGGGTCGGGGTTGGCCGGCCGTTCCAGCCGCTTTCCCTGCCGGGCCAGGACCTGTTGCAGTCCCGCGATCGACTTCACGGTGAAGAAGCGGCTGCCATGGCCGTGCACCCCGGCCAGAACCTCAACCGCCCGGTCGACCTCGCCGGCCGCCAGCCAGCTTTCGGCGATGGCGGTCAGGCATTCGATGCGGAAGGCGTTGGGATCGGCGAGGTGGGGATAGCGGTAGTCGGCGAAGAAGCGCCGCGTTTCCTCGTAACGCCCCTGGCGCGCCAGCAGGGCCGACAGCATGTCGATGGCGCCAGCGACATCGCTGCCCGGTCTGGTCAGCGCCAGACGCAGCACCTGCTCCGCCTCTCCTTCGCGGCCAAGGCCGGTCAGCACGTCGGCCAGCCGGGTCAGCGACAGATTGACGCCGGCACGGGCCGCGCGGACATAGCTGTCGACCGCCGCATCGGCCAGCCCGGCGGCATGCTGGGCGTTGCCCTGGTTGTAGAGGGTATCGCCCTGCTCCGGTTCTATGACGAGCGAGCGGCGGAAACAGACCAGCGCTTCGTCCAGCCGGCCGAGTTCGATCAGCAGATTGCCCAGCTTCGCGTGGGGAGCGGCGAAGTCCGGCCGCAGGGCGAGCGCGTTCCGCTGGCTGCCCTGCGCCAGGGCCAAGGCGCCGGCATCGACCGCTCCGCCCTGGCGCAGGGCGATGCCCAGATCGTGATAGACCTCGGCACGCTGGGGATTGAGGCGCAGCACGCGGCGGAAGGACGCGGCCGATGCCGACCAGTCGCGCGGGCCGCCGCGGCTGCACAACAGGCTGGCGAGGCCGTGATGCGCCGCCTCCAGCGCCGGGTCGATCGCCAGGGCGCGGCGCTGTGCCGCCGCCGCCTCGTCGACCCGGCCGAGTTCGGACAGGATTCCGGCCAGGTTGCAGCAGGCGTCGGCCATGTCGGGGGCGATGTCGAGCGCCGCGCGGATCAACTCCAGCGCCTTGTCCCGCCGTCCCTGCCGGCGTTCGGCCAACCCCAGCAGATGCAGAGCGACGGCGTTGCGCGGATCGACCTCCAGGATGCGCAGATAAAGCGCGCACGCCTCGTCCAGGCGGTCGGCGCGGTAAAGTCCGACGGCGATCTGCAGTGCTTCGGCGACGGTGGTCATAACGATCCGTGCTGTGCGGCTTCGGCGCAAGAGAGCGGCAGGCCAGTTCGGCGCGCACCCTATCGTCACCGCATAGGCACATCAACCGAGTTGATGACAGTACCGGAGCATATCCCGCCACCCGCGCCCTTGGCGGGACGCGATCTCAAGAACCTTGCCTTGCCCGGACCCATTGAGGATAGTGCCCGATCATCAACGCCGTACAGATCAAGGGTCGGTCCTTTGCGCAAAGTTGCCCTCATCACCGGCGCCACCGGCCAGGATGGCGCGTATCTTGCCGAGCTTCTGCTGGGCAAGGGCTACATCGTCCATGGCGTCAAGCGCCGGTCCTCCTCCTTCAACACGGGCCGGGTGGAGCATCTCTACCGCGACCCGCATGAGGAGGACGTGCGCTTCTTCATGCATTACGGCGACCTGACCGACAGCACCAACCTGATCCGCCTGGTCCAGCAGATCCAGCCGACCGAGATCTACAATCTGGCGGCCCAGAGCCACGTCCATGTGAGCTTCGAGACGCCGGAATACACCGCCAACGCCGACGGCATCGGCACGCTGCGCCTGCTGGAGGCGATCCGCATCCTGGGCCTGGAAAAGACCGCCCGCTTCTACCAGGCCTCCACCTCGGAGCTGTACGGCAAGGTGCAGGAGACGCCGCAGCGCGAGACCACGCCCTTCTACCCGCGCAGCCCCTATGCCGCCGCCAAGCTGTACGCCTACTGGATCACGGTGAACTACCGCGAGGCCTACGGCATGCACGCCAGCAACGGCATCCTGTTCAACCATGAGGGGCCGACCCGCGGCGAGACCTTCGTCACCCGCAAGATCACCCGCGCGGTGGCGGCGATCGAGCATGGCCGGCAGGACTGCCTGTATCTCGGCAACCTGGACGCCAAGCGCGACTGGGGCCATGCGCGCGACTATGTCGAAGGCATGTGGCGCATCCTGCAGCAGGACGAGGCCGACGATTACGTGCTGGCCACCGGCGAGACCCACAGCGTGCGCGAGTTCGTCGAGTTGGCCTTCGGCCACATCGGCCGCGGCATCGAGTGGCGCGGCGAGGGCGTCGACGAGGAAGGAGTCTGCCAGAAGACCGGCAAGGTGGTGGTCCGCATCGATCCTCGCTATTTCCGCCCGACCGAAGTCGACCTGCTGCTGGGCGATCCCAGCAAGGCGCGCCAGAAGCTGGGCTGGACCCACACCACCGCCTTCCGCGATCTGGTGCGGGACATGGTCGAGTCGGACATGCGGCTGGCGGCTGACGGCGACGATCACCGCTGACCCCGCTTCCGCGACCGATAGGGCGCTGTTCATGACCATCGGAACGACGACCCGAAGCGAACCGAAGACCGCACTGATCTTCGGCGTTTCGGGCCAGGACGGCGCCTATCTTGCCCAGCTTCTGCTGGGCAAGGGCTATACGGTTCACGGCACCTCGCGCGACCGGGAGATGTCGAGCTTCGCCAACCTGCGGCGGCTCGGCATCTTCGGCCGGGTCGCGCTGCATTCGGCCGTGCTGACCGACTTCCGCAGCGTGGTCGAGGTGATCGCCCGGGTCCGTCCGGCCGAGATCTACAATCTCGCCAGCCAGGCCTCGGTCGGTCTGTCCTTCGAGCAACCGGTCGAGACGCTGAACAGCACCATCAACAGCACCATCAACATCCTGGAAGCGATCCGCTTCCTGAAGCTCGACGCACGGTTCTACAATGCGTCGTCCAGCGAATGCTTCGGCAACACCAGCGACCCGGCCGACGAATCGACCCCCTTCCATCCCCGCAGCCCCTATGGCGTGGGCAAGGCGGCGGCCTATTGGGCGGTCGCCAATTATCGCGAGGCCTATGGACTGTTCGCCTGCTCCGGCATCCTGTTCAACCATGAATCGCCGCTGCGCCCGGTCCGCTACGTCACCCAGAAGATCGTCCGCGGCGCCGCCGATATCGCCGAGGGCAAGACCGACAGCCTGGAGTTGGGGACGCTGTCGATCGCCCGTGACTGGGGGTGGGCGCCGGAATATGTCGACGCCATGGCCCGCATGCTGGCCCATGACCAGCCCGAGGATTTCGTGATCGCCACCGGCGAGGCGCACCGGCTGGAGGATTTCGTCGAGCAGGCCTTCTCCTATTTCGGACTGGACTGGCGCCGGCATGTCCATGGCAACGCCGCCCTGCTGCGCCCGTCCGACATCGCCTTCAGCGTCGGCAACCCCGCCAAGGCGGAGCGGCTGCTGGGCTGGCGCGCCGAACGCCGGATGGCCGAGGTGGTCATGGGGCTGGCCGACGCCGAGATGGCGCGCCGCGCCGCCGACTGATCCCGATTTTCGACCCCCTTTCTTCCGGAGAACACACCTCATGTCGGCCAAAAGCAGGCTGGTCATCAATGTCGAGGTCGACGACCGCACCGTCCTGTTTCCCGACGGCAAGTTCCTCTCCCATATCGCCTTGAGCGAAGAAGGGTCGGCACAGGACGGCGCAGTCCGGATGGAGGGCATCTTCCTGTTCAACGAAAGCAGGCTGGGACCGGAGATCGCGACCCTGCCGGAAGACGATGCGCGCGAACTGGCACGGTCGATCCTGGACGCGGTGTTCCAGGGACGGACCCAGCATGTCCTGTCGGAGACCGCGAAGGTCGCCGTGGTCTTCAACCCGAACGGTTTCGTCCTGCGCTTCGGCGAGGGGGACGCCCTGCGCGAACTGTTCATCGGCTCGCCCGCCATCATCCGTCTGGCCCAAGGCATCCTGCGCATGGTGGATCGCCTGTCGGCCCTGCCCGCCCACTGATCCCGAGCCCCATCCTCCCCTTGCGGCGGCGGGAGGACCCGTAAAACAAAAAGGCGGCAACCGGTCCTCCCGGTCGCCGCCTTTTCTTTTGCCCGTTCCGAAGCTGCCGGATGGCGGGCTGCGGTTCAAAGCAGCCGAACGTCAAAAGAAAAGGGCGCCCTTGCGGGCGCCCTTCCCTTTTACCGCGATGCTTCGTCGCCGGATCAACCGAGGTTGATGTCGGAGAGCGAGAGCACCGTGCTGTTGTACACGCCGAGCAGACGAA
>NZ_LGQY01000001.1:0-53638 GCF_003116065.1 Azospirillum sp. TSO5
GGGTGGCCACCCCCAGCAGCTCGATCCGTCGGAGACACTATAAGCCAAACTCAACATACAAGGGATGGGGAGGGGGCATCAAGAGTAAACGCCAAACTCACCCCTCCGAAACTTCCGGGTTCAGCTGGATCAGCACCTTGTCGATGCGGCGGCCGTCCATGTCGACGACCTCGAAACGGATGCCGTTCCAGTGGAAATGCTCCGCCGCGGTCGGAACGTGACCGAAATGATCGAGAAGGAAGCCGGCGATGGTGTGGAAATCGCCCTCCCCCTTCATGTTCTTCACGCCGACCAGCGCTTCGACCTCTTCGACCGGGGTCATGCCGTCGACCAGCCAGCTGCCGTCCTCGCGCTGGACGGCGGCAGTGTCGCCTTCGTGGCTGCTGTCGGGCAGTTCGCCGGCGATCGCCTCCAGGATGTCGGTCATGGTGACCAGACCCTCGACGCTGCCGTACTCGTCCACCACCACCGCCATGTGGACGCTGGCCTGCTTGAACAGGTCGAGCAGGCGGAAGACCGGCGTGCCGTCATGGACGACCAGCGGCTGGACCATCGCCGCCCGGATGTCGAAGGAAACCCCCTTCAGCGACTGGTCGAGCAGCGCCTTGGCCGCGACGATGCCCTGCAGCTCGTCAACGTCGCCGCGGCAGACCGGGAAGCGGGAATAGCCGCTGTCGCAGATCTCGCGGCCAATGGCGTCGGGACTGTCGTCGATGTCGAGCCAGATCAGGTCGGGGCGCGGCGTCATGATCGACCGCACCGTGCGGTCGGACAGATGCATCACTCCCTCGATCATCTGGCGCTCGGCCGGCTCGAAGACGCCGCTCTGGGTGCCTTCGGCGATCAGGGTCTTGACCTCCTCCTCCGTCACCGTCTGCTCGCGCGAGGTCGGCAGGCGCAGAAGCTTCAGCACCGCGTCGCTCGACACGCCGAGAAGCCAGACCACCGGGGCCGACAGGCGCGACACCGTCCGCATCGGGGCGGCGACCATGGCGGCGATCCGTTCCGACGAGATCAGGGCGACGCGCTTGGGCACCAGTTCGCCGATGATGAGGGAGAAATAGGTGATGGCGGCGACCACCAGGGCGAACGCGACGGTGTGGCCGTAGGGGGCGATCCAGGCGACCTGCTCGTCCAGCACGCCGCCGAGCCGTTCGGCCAGGGTGGAGCCGCCATAGGCGCCGGCGATGATGCCGGTCAGGCTGATGCCGACCTGCACGGTGGACAGGAAGCGGCTCGGATCCTCCGACAGCTCCAGCGCGGCGCGGGCGCCCGCGCCGCCTTTCTCCTCGGCCATCTGCTGAAGCCGGGCGCGGCGCGCCGACACCAGCGCCATCTCCGACATCGCGAAGAAGGCGTTGAGCAGGATCAGCAGGACGATGACCAACAGTTCCCAGATCATGGCGTTGTGCCCTTAGGGCGCTCCCTCAACCGATCAATTGTTGCGCCACGGCGACCGCCGCCTGCCCGAGACCGAGCAGGACGGCGGCGATGATGGCGATGGACAGAAGGCCGGCGATCAGGCCGGCCGAGACGAAGGCACCGTCGGATTCCATCAGCCCCAGCGCGATCAGCGCGATGGCGAGGGCGGGGGGCTGGTTTCCGAAAACGATGGGAAGGGACAGGATGCCGGCCAGAATCATCACCGCCAGCCCCAGCAGCCGTTCGGCGGTGGGCCCGGCCAGCGCCGGCATGCGTGGCCGCAGATGGCGCTCCACCCGCTCCACCCAGGGTTTGGCCCGGCGGATCACGCCCAGGAAGGCCTTGCGGTCGAAACTGGCCGCCAGCATGCGGCGCGGCAGCCAGGGGCCATGCCGGCCCAGCGCCATCTGGGCGCCGAGCAGGATCATCGGCACACCGGTGGCAGTCGACAGGCCGGGAACCGGCAGCACGTTGGGAATGGAAAGGATCAGCAGCAGCGCGCCGAAGGCACGGTCGCCCAGCGCGTCCATAATCTCGCCTAGCGAGATTCGAGAAGACGTCTCGCCGAGCGAGATTCGCGACGATGTCTCGCCAAGCGGGATGCGGGAGAGGGCGGCCGGATCGTTGGAAAGGGGATCGCCGGTGGCGGCGCCGCGCGTCAGGAAGTCGTCCAGCAGGTCCGAAACGCGCGCACAACTCCCTTCCGCACTGGGATGGGGTGCGTCGTACGACCTGGGGGACGACCCGGGAGGTCGATCTTTGCTCACGGCTCTCCCCGATGCCGGAAACGGGATCGGAGCGGGCCGGGCGAAGGATGGCAGGAACCCATGGACCTTTCGCGTCGCGGCGGTAGCGATCTCCCTTCTACAGGAAGGGCAGCGAAAGCGCCAGCGCCGGTTGAGGTCGGACCGGGGAACGGACAGCAGGGCGCCCCCTGCCCGTCCAGGCTATTGGCGCTTCTGCATGACGAAGGTCAGGCGCTTCGTAAGGTCGGCCTTCGAGACCGGTTTCACCAGATAGCCGGAGATGCCGTAGGCGATGGCGCGCTTCACCACATCCGCCTCGCGGTGGCCGGTCAGCACCAGCACCGGCAGGTCGGCAAGCGGGTTGCCGGTGGCGGTGCGCAGGGCGTGCAGGAGATCCAGCCCGGTCATCCGCGGCATTTCCAGGTCGCAGATCGCCACGTCGACGTCCTCGCCGTTCTTGCGCAGGATGTCGAGCGCCTGGACGCCGTCCGCCGCCTCGAACACCGTCCGCAGCCCGATGTCGTGCAGCAGCCGGTAGATCAGCTTGCGGGTGAAGTCGTCGTCCTCGACCAGAAGCACACCGAGATCATGTATCGTCCGGACCTGGCGGGTCCGCCCACCTGCCTCCACCACCATGACGCTCTCCGCTCCGCCTGTGTTCACCCGGACGCTGGCCGCGCGGCCGGACAACACAGTTTTCTGGATGTATTGTTGCGCAGTCGTTAACGGAATCGCCATTGCCGGACGGCGGACACCCGGATCCCGCCGACGGGGAATGGCAATCGGGCACGCAACGTCCTATCCTTGCCACCCGCCGTAAGGCCAGCCCCTCCGAACCGATCAGGACCGCTCCTCCCTTGACCCCGCCGCCCGCCGCCCCCCTGTCCCCCTTCGGCAGTTCGCCCGAGGCGGCGATGCTCGCCGCCGTGGTGGAGGCCAGCGGCGGCGGCATCGCCGTGTCCGACGCCACCCTTCCCAACCACCCCATCATCTATTGCAACCGCGCCTTCCTGGAGATGGTCGGCTATGCCGCCGACGAGGTGATCGGCCAGGACGGCAGCTTCCTGCAGGGGCCGGGTACCGATCCGGAGACCGCGGCAGCCATCCGCGCCGCGCTGGCCGAGGCGAGGCCCCTGTCGGTGGAGGTGCTGAATTACCGAAAGGACGGCACCGCCTTCTGGAATGCGTTGAACCTGCAGCCGGTGCCGGGGCCAGGGGGAGAGTCCGATGGGCGGGCGCGTTGGATCGCCGCCTCCTGCGCCGACGTCACCCACAGCCGCCGGTCGCAGGAGGAACTGCGCGCCGCCGAGGAGCAGCTGACCAAGCTGGCGGCCGAGACCTTCGCCCTGGCCGAAAAGCTGGACGGCGCGCGGGAGGAGGCGGAGGCCGCCCGCATCGCGGCGGAGAACGCCAGCCGCGCCAAGTCGCGCTTCCTGGCGATGATGAGCCACGAGCTGCGCACGCCGATGACCGCGGTGATCGGCATGGGCGACCTGCTGATGGGCAGCGGGCTGAACGACCAGCAGAAGGCCTTCGTCAAGACGCTGCGCTCTTCGGCCGACACGCTGATGACGATCCTGAACGACGTGCTCGACTTCTCCAAGATCGAGGCGGGACAACTGACGCTGGAGGAGATCGACTTCTCGCTGCCCCGGCTGGTGGAGGACGTGGTCCAGCTGTTCCTGGTGCGGGCGGCGGCCAAGGGGCTGAGCCTGTCGGCCTCCATCGCCGAGGACACGCCGCGCCACATCCGCGGCGATCCCACCCGGCTGCGGCAGGTGCTGTTCAATCTGGTGTCCAACGCCATCAAGTTCACCGACCGCGGCGCCATCGAGATCGCCGTGTGGTCGCCGGACCCTCCTGTCGGCCCGCCGGGCGACTTGGGCGCGCCAGGGGACTTGGGCGCGCCAGGGGACTTGGGCGCGCCGGATGGCTCCGTGATCCTGCGGTTCGAGGTGCAGGACAACGGCATCGGCATGACGGCGGAGCAGCGCGCCCGCCTGTTCGACGCCTTCGTCCAGGCCGACGTGTCGACCAGCCGCAAATATGGCGGCACCGGGCTGGGGCTGGCGATCTGCAAGCGGCTGGTGGAGGCGATGGGCGGCGAGATCACCGTCTCCAGCGCGCCCGGCCGCGGGTCCACCTTCCGCTTCTCGATCCGCAGCCGACTGGCGGAGGCGCAGCCGGCCGCCGACCTCGGTTCCCGGCCGGCCCTGTCGGCGGCGGAGATACCGGAGCCGACGCGGGTGCCGCTGCGGCTTCTGCTGGCCGAGGACAACGACATCAACCGCATGCTGATCGTCGCCATGATGACCCGCATCGGCCACCAGATCGACGCGGTGACCGATGGGCGGGCGGCGCTGGCCGCGGTCACGGCGGCCGATTACGACGCGCTGATCCTGGACATGGAGATGCCGGTGCTGGACGGCCGGTCGACGGCGCGGGCGATCCGCCGGATGGACGGGCCGGTGGCGCGCATCCCCATCGTCGGGCTGTCGGCCGACGCCCTGCCGGAGCATCGCGACGGCCATATGGCGGCCGGGCTGGACGCCTATCTGACCAAGCCGATCGACTGGGAGCAGTTGAACGCCGTGCTGATCGATCTGGCGACCCGGCCGCAGGACGGGCGGGTGGTGCCGATGCCCTGCCGCCCGGCGGCGGAGGGCGGCCAGTTCTCGTCCCTGCCGCTGGTCGACCGGGTGAAGCTGGCGGAGCTGCGGCTGGCGCTGGGCGGCGAGGCGCTGGACGGCATGCTGCAACTGCTGCCGGAGACGGCGTTGCGCGAGCTGACGGCGATCCGCTCCGCCCTGCAGGCCGGCCGGCCGAAGGAGCTGAAGCAGGCGGCCCACACGCTGACCGGGCTGGCCGCCAATTTCGGCGCCCCGCGCATGGCCGCCATCGCCCGCGCCATCAACGACAGCCCGGCCGACACCGAAAAGGTCGCGGCATTGCTGCCCCTGCTGGAGACCACCGTCGCCGCCACCAGCAGCCTGGTGCGCGACCCGGCAGAAAGTATCCCCTCTCCCCCCGGGGAGAGGGAGATTACGCGCGGTTGAGCGGCGCGGGACCGATCTGCTAGAGACTCCAGGGATGAAGAAAGCAACGCCGAAGCGGCGCGGCGGGTCGCCGCGCGTCACCCATCCCGACCAGTTCGATCTGCTCGACGTGCCCGAGCCGACGGCGGTGATGATCACCTATTCGGGCCGGACGGTGGATCTGGAGCGGCCGGACTTCGGCCCCTTCGACATCGAGGACATCGCCCGGCCGCTGGCCTACCAGTGCCGCTTCGTCGGCAACACCCAGCGCTTCTTCAGCGTGGCCCAGCACTGCGTCCTGGCCAGCCGGCTGGCGCCGCAGGGCTATGCCTACGACGCGCTGATGCATGACTGCGAGGAGGCCTTCACCGGCGACTGGCCGACGCCGTGGAAGGTGCGGATCGGCCGCGACGCCATCCGACAGGCGGTGGAGCCGATCAAGAGCGCGCTCGCCCTTCGCTTCGGCTTCCGCCATCCGGAGCCGAAGGCGGTCAAGCTGGCCGACCAGCGGGCGCTGGCGACCGAGCTGCGCGACCTCTGCGCGCCGCACCGCGTCAACTGGCGCGACCTGCCCGACCCGGACGAAACCGCCATCGTGCCGCTCGGCCCGGAGGAAGCGCTGGCCGATTTCCTGGAGCATTACCGGCGGCTGAAGCCGGCCTGAGCCACCTGGCCCGAGACCGCTGGCCGGCGTCAGGCGTGGCCGCCCTGCTCCGCCCGACGGCCACGGCCGCGCTTGGGCGCCGGCGCCGCGCCGGTGGAGGCCCCGTCGGCCTGCTGCTCCGCACAGCGCTCGGCAAGCTCGCGGATGGCCGCGCGGATCTGCGGGTCGCGGATGCTCTGGAAATAGCGCGCCAGCATCAGCGCCTCGCGCGATTGCAGCGTGTTCTCCTGCTCCTCGCCACCGGCCGCCGCCGGCATCTCGCCGCCCTCGCCCGCCTGCTGGCGGTTCTCCAGCCCTTCGAAGAAGACGGAGACGGGCACGCGGAAGAACTGGCCCAGCTTGAACAGGCGGCTGGAGGACACGCGGTTGAAGCCGCGCTCGTACTTCTGCAATTGCTGGAAGGTCAGCCCCAACGCCGCGGCGACGTCGCTCTGGCTGAGGCCGGCGAGCATGCGCAGCTCCCGCAGGCGCTGGCCGACGAACACATCGACCTCGTTCAGGCCTTCCTTCTTTTCGCGCCCACGCCGTTTCATGGCTTTTCCCCTTCGATCCTGTACTGGTCCGCACTGGTCCCGGCAGCCGACTCCTCCCGCCGCCATCCGGAACGCCCACACTGGCGCCGAAGCTTAGGAACACGTCGCCGGGAAGACGAATCGGCCGGTCACGGGGACGGAATGCAACTCAGCTATGACCGCGACCTACCGATGTCAACCGCCGCTGGACCAGTTACCTCTTTTGGGCAGGGTGGTTTTCGCGGGAATCAGCCGGTTGGTCATAGGGCCGCACTCTTTTCGCGCATTGAGCGGTATCGCCCTACCCACAGTCGCGTCTGGCGGGCGGCTCCGCTCACGCCCGAAGCCGGCTGCGGCATTGTGACCCAAGGTTGCGAGCGAAGCCGTTGCACAGCCGCCGCAGGGCTGCAACATTTGCGGGGCACTAGGCATATTTTGCCGGGCGCCCGGCAAAAACTGCCGCCGATTAACCCTCTCTTCATCAAGACACCGCAGCATGCCCCAACATAGGCATGCCCGGCGCGGAACTTGCACAAACCGTCTCGCAATCGCGAAACGGAGACGTGTGGAGAGTATGCCGGGAAGATTTCCGATCGGGGACCGCGCGTGAACAACCTGCTGCAGACCTTGCGCAATCTCGGACCCGCACGCCTTGCGGCGATCGGCGGCGTCGGGCTGTTGCTGATCGGATTCTTCGTCTATCTGACCACCCGGCTGTCCACGCCGGAAATGGAACTGCTCTATTCCGACCTCCAGCAGTCGGAGGCGGCGGCCATCGCCAAGAAGCTGGAGGAGGCCAAGGTCCCCTACAGCGTCGACAAGTCCGGCACCAAGATCACCGTCCCCGCCGATCAGGTCGGGCCGATGCGCATGCGAATGGCGGCCCAGGGCCTGCCGTCGGGCGGATCGGTGGGCTACGAGCTGTTCGACAAGGGCGAGGGGTTCGGCGCCACCAGCTTCATGCAGAACATCAACCACCTGCGCGCGCTGGAAGGCGAGATGGCGCGCACGGTGCAGACGCTGAACGGCGTCATGCAGGCCCGCGTGCATCTGGTGCTGCCCAAGCGCGAGCTGTTCGCCCGCCAGCAGAACCCGGCGACCGCCAGCGTCTTCCTGAAGCTGCGCCCCGGCGCCAAGCTGAGCCGCGAGAACATCCAGGCGATCCAGCAGTTGATCGCCGCCTCCGTCCCCAACCTGGATCCCAACCGCATCTCCATCGTCGACGACAAGGGCAACCTGCTGGCGCGCGGCACCGGCAGCGACACCGCCGAAGCGATGATGGCGAGCGCGGAGGAGAAGAAGCAGGCCTATGAGGGGCGGATGGCCCGCACCATCGAGGATCTGCTGGGCCGGACTCTGGGCTACGGCAAGGTGCGGGCGGAGGTGTCGGCCGACCTCGACTTCGACCGCATCACCACCCAGTCGGAAATCTTCGATCCGGAAAGCCAGGTCGTCCGATCGACCCAGACCGTCAACGAATCGAACGAGAGCAGCGACCGCGACCCGCTGGCCCCGGTGACGGTGGACCAGAACCTGCCCACGGCCCAGGCCAGCAGCAGCGCCAGCCCGCTGTCCTCCAACAAGTCGTCCCGCGCCGAAGAGACGATCAATTACGAGATCACCAAGACCACCAAGTCCCATGTCCGCGAGGCGGGACAGGTGCGCCGCATGTCGGTCGCCGTGCTGGTCGACGGCACCTATCAGAACAACAAGGACGGCGCGCCGACCTACCAGCCGCGCAGCGAGCAGGAGATCGAGAGCATCAAGGCGCTGGTGCGGTCCGCCGTCGGGCTGGACGCCGTGCGCGGCGACTCGCTGGAAGTGGTGAACATGCGCTTCTGGTCGCCCGAGGACGACATCCAGAAGCCGGAAGAGCTGTTCATGGGCATGACCAAGGACGACCTGTTCCGCATCGCGGAGATGGTCGTGCTGGGCATCGTCGCCGTCCTCATCATCCTGCTGGTCATCCGCCCGCTGATCTCCCGCGCCTTCGAGAAGGCGGAGATGCAGGAGGAGGACGAGATGGACCGCCTGCTGACCGATCAGGCCGGCATGCCGGCCGCGCTCGCCGCCCCCACCGGCGCGCTGGCCCAGGATCTGGCGCTGGAAGCGGCGCAGGCCGACGAGGAACTGGAGCAGATGATCGACATCAACCGGGTGGAAGGCCGCGTCCGCGCGTCCTCCCTGCGCAAGGTCGGCGAGATCGTCGACAAGCATCCGGAAGAGGCGGTCTCCATCCTGCGCAACTGGCTGTATCAGGAGAGCTGAGCGATGCCGGCCTCCGTTTCCACTGAATTCGAGGAAGGGACGCGGCGATGAGCGTGCGCAAATTCCTCTTCGACGAGTCCTTCGACGTGGACGCCGTTCCCCGCATGACCCATGTGGAGGACGACGACCTGCTGCCCGAGGACGAGCTGTCGGCCCATCCGGAACCCGAGCCGGAGCCGGAACTGCCGCCCGCCCCGACCTTCGGCGAGGAGGAGCTGGCCGCCGCCCGCGCCCAGGGCTACGAGGAGGGCATGGCCGCCGGCAAGTCGGCGGGCACCTCCGAGGGCTACGGCAAGGGCTTCACCGACGGCATGGCCGCCGGCCAGAACACCGGCTACGAGCGCGGCAAGACGGAGATCGAGGCGACGGTGAACAACCGCATCGCCAACGCCCTGTCGCAGATCGCCGACGGGGTGCAGCGGTTGCTGGCGGAGCGCGAGGCGGGCAACGCCGCGCGCGGCGAACAGCCGGTCCATCTGGCGCTGGCCATCGTCCGCAAGCTGCTGCCCGAATGGGCGCGGCGCGGCGGCATGGTCGAGGTCGAGAGCATGGTCCGCGCCTGCCTGACCGACCTGATCGACGAGCCGCGGCTGGTCATCCGGGTGGCCGAGGATACGATGGGTCTGGTGCGCGACCATCTGGACGAAACGGTGGGCTCGCGCGGCTTCGGCGCCAAGCTGATGGTGATCGGCGACCCGTCGATCGCCCCCGGCGGCTGCCGCATCGAATGGGCCGAGGGCGGCATGGAGCGGGACACCGCCCAGCTGCTGGCCGAGATCGAACGCCGCGCCGCGCACATGCTGGAGGCTCCGGCCCCCGTCTAAGGGGTGTCCGGAATGAAGGAGGTCCGAGACCGACATGCCGAGCGACAATTTCTCGCTGAACGATCTGCAGGGTGGCGATGGCGACGACTACGCCAGCCCCGGAATCACCAAGGATCTGGAGGCGGTGTACGACATCCCCGTCCAGATCTCCGCGGTGCTGGGCAAATCGACCATGCAGGTGGCGCAGCTGCTGAAGCTGGGCCGCGGCGCGGTGGTGGAGCTGGACCGCAAGGTCGGCGAGGCCATCGACATCTACGTCAACAACCGCCTGGTCGCCCGCGGCGAGGTGGTGGTGGTGGAAGACCGGCTGGGCGTGACCATGACGGAAATCATCAAGTCGGACCGGGGCTGATGGCGATTTCGTCCGACAGCACCGCGTCCCGCGCGAAGGGCGCCGCCGGCAATGGCGCAGGCGGCGGCCCCCGTGCCGCGGCCCAGGCCGAGCCGGCTGCTGCCCACACCGGCGCCCAAACCGGCGCCACCGCGCCGGGGCGGAGCGTGCGGCTGCGCGGCGGGCTGGACGTGGCGACGCTGGTCGGGCTGGCCGCCGCCGCCGGGGTGATCCTGATCGCCATCACCACCGGCGGGTCGGCCCGCGCCTTCCTCGATCCGCCCTCGCTGCTGATCGTGCTGGGCGGAACGCTGGCGGTCACCACCGCCTCCTTCTCGCTGGGCGACGTGGCGGTGGCCTGGAGGAACGCGGCGGCGGTGCTGGTCCACCAGACGCTGGACCCCAAGGGCGTGGCGCGGCAGGTGATCCTGCTGGCCGAGGCCGCGCGCCGGGCCGGGCCGGAGACCCTGCGCAACGTCCTGCCGGAACTGCGCGGCGAACCCTTCCTGCATCGCAGCGTCACCCTGATCACCGAAGGGCTGCCGCCCGACGCCATCGAGCGGATGCTGACCGGCGAGGTCGAGGCCACCGCCGGCGGCCACGGCAAGAGCGCCGGCGTGCTGCGCCGCGCCTCGGAAGTGGCGCCGGCCATGGGGCTGATCGGCACGCTGGTCGGTCTGGTGCAGATGCTGGGCAGCCTGAGCGACCCGTCGGCCATCGGGCCGGCGATGGCGCTGGCGCTGCTGACGACCTTCTACGGGGCCGTGCTCGGCAACGTCGTCCTCTCCCCGCTCGCCGCCAAGGTGGAGCGGGCGGCGGAGGAGGACGCGCTGGTCAAGACCCTTTACACCATCGGCGCCGTGTCCATCGCGCGCCAGGAGAATCCGCGGCGTCTGGAGATGCTCCTGAACGCCGTCCTGCCGCCTGGAAAGCGGATCCAGTATTTCGACCGGGAAGCCCCGAGAGTGGGAGCGTAAGGCTATGCGTCTGCTGATCGTTGGAACGTTGGAAGGCTACATCACCGCCGCCGGCAAGATCGCCATGAAGCGGGGGGCCAAGGTGTCGCACACCGACAGCATCGAAGGGGCGCTGAACGCCTTGCGTGCCGCCGCCGGCGCCGATCTGGTGATGATCGACGTCAAGCTGGACATCGCCACCTTCATCGACAGCCTGAAGTCGGAGCGGATCACCATCCCGGTGGTCGCCTGCGGCATCGGCACCGATGCGGCCGCCGCCGTGCGCGCCATCCGCGCCGGTGCCAAGGAGTATCTGCCGCTGCCGCCCAATGCCGAGCTGATCGCCGCGGTGCTGGAGGCGGTTGCCGAGGAAAGCCATTCCATCGTCTGCAGCGACCCCGCCATGCTGGCGACCCTGCGGCTGGCCGAGCAGGTGGCGCCCAGCGACGCCTCGGTGATGATCACCGGCGAGAGCGGCACCGGCAAGGAGCTGATGGCCCGCTTCATCCACCGCAAGAGCCGGCGGTCCGGCGAGCCCTTCGTCGCGGTCAACTGCGCCGCCATTCCGGAAAACCTGCTGGAATCGGAGCTGTTCGGGCATGAGAAGGGCGCCTTCACCGGCGCCGTCGCCCGGCGTCTCGGCAAGTTCGAGGAGGCCAACAACGGCACCCTGCTGCTGGACGAGCTGTCGGAGATGCATCCGCGCCTGCAGGCCAAGCTGCTGCGCGCCATCCAGGAGAAGGAGATCGACCGCATCGGCTCCAGCCAGCCGGTGAAGGTCAATGTCCGCCTGATCGCCACCTCCAACCGCAATCTGGAGGCGGAGGTCCGCTCCGGCAATTTCCGCGAGGATCTGTATTTCCGCCTGAACGTGTTCAGCGTGGCGATCCCGTCCCTGCGCGAACGCCCGGCCGACATCCCGATGATCGCCGAGCATTTCCTGAAGAAATACGCGGAGGCCAACGGGCTGGGCGAGAAGCGCCTGACCGAGGACGCGATGCTGATGCTCCAGACCCATCACTGGCGCGGCAACGTGCGCGAGCTGGAAAACACCATGCACCGCGCCGTCCTGCTGTCGCGCGGGGAAGAGGTCGGGCCGGAAGCGATCATGCTGACCAGCAAGCTGCTGGCCCCGGAAGGCAGCGCCCAGGCCTCCATCCCCAGCGATTCGCCGGTCGCCAACCCGTTCGCCGGTCCCGGCGGCACCGTGCCGGCCGCGCCCTCCCAGCCGCAGCAGCCGTCCACCCCGCTGGTGGTTCCGCCGCAAGGCGCCTTGCCGAACAGCTACGGCCCGCCGAAGGGTGGCAAGCCCGGCCCCTACGGCATGGCGGCCAACAGCAGCGCGGCGGCCGCCGCCAGCGCCGGGACCAGCGGCGCCGGCTTGGCGGCGCTGATCGGCCGCACGGTGGCGGATGTCGAGCGCGACCTGATCCTGGAGACGCTGACCCACTGCCTGGGCAACCGCACCCATGCCGCCAACATCCTGGGCATCTCGATCCGCACGCTTCGCAACAAGCTGAAGCAGTATGGCGACGAGGGCCGCAACGTGCCCACCCCGGGCAACGACGAGCGGGCGACGGCCTGACGCCGCCTTGCGGTCCGGGACTTGAGCGGCGGGAGCATCCATGGCGCTGACGGAGCAGAATAGCGGCGGGGGCGGCGGCGGGGGTGGCCCCGGCAACATGGCCGCCTTCGGCGAGATGTGGTCGGTCGCCAAGTCGTCGCTGAAGCGCGGCGACGTGGCGATGGCCATCGGCATCCTGATCGTCGTGGTCGGGCTGATCATGCCGCTGCCCAGCGTCATGCTCGACATGATGCTGGGGCTGAACGTCACCATCTCCATCCTGATCCTGATGGTGGTGCTGTTCATCTCCAAGCCGCTGGAGCTGTCGTCCTACCCGACGATTCTGCTGATCACCACGCTGTTGCGCCTCTCGCTCAACATGGCGTCCACCCGCCTGATCCTGACGCATGGACATGAGGGCACGTCGGCCGCCGGCCATGTGATCGAGGCCTTCGCCAGCCTGGTCATGGGCGGCGATTTCGTCATCGGCGTCATCATCTACGCCATCCTGACCATCGTGAACTTCAAGGTCATCACCGCCGGTTCAGGCCGCATCGCCGAAGTGGCGGCGCGCTTCACCCTGGACGCCATGCCCGGCAAGCAGATGGCCATCGACGCCGACCTGTCGGCCGGCATGATCGACGAAGGCACGGCGCGGGCGCGGCGCAAGGAGCTGGAGGACGAAAGCGCCTTCTTCGGCTCGATGGACGGTGCGTCGAAGTTCGTGAAGGGCGACGCCGTCGCCGGCTTGATGATCATGTTCATCAACATCATCGGCGGCGTGACCATCGCGGTGCTGCGCCACGACATGCCGGTGATGACGGCGCTGGACACCTTCACCAAGCTGACCATCGGCGACGGTCTGGTGTCGCAGATCCCGGCGCTGGTGATCTCGATCTCCGCCGGCTTCCTGGTGTCGAAGGCCGGCATGGGCGGCTCGACCGACAAGGCGGTGGTCGGGCAGCTGACCGGTCACAGCCAGGCGCTGGCCCTGTCGGCCGGCGCCATCGGCGTGCTGGCCCTGCTGCCGGGCATGCCGATCCTGACTCTGGCCCCGGTCATCGGCATCGTCGGCGCCGCCGCCTGGTACATGCCGCGCCTGCGCGCGAAGAAGGAAGCGGAAGAGGCCGCGGCGGCGGAGGAAGCGGCGGCGGCCGGCGGAGCGCCGGGCGGCATGCCGGGTGGCGGGCCGGCGCCGGACGAGCCGATCGCCACCGCTCTCGCCATCGACCTGATCCGGCTGGAGCTGGGCTATGGCCTGCTCTCCCTCATCAACCAGCCGCAGGCAGGAAGCCATCGGCTGACCGACCAGATCAAGGGCCTGCGCCGGCAGATCGCCGGAGAGGTCGGCTTCGTCATGCCGGCGGTGCGCATCCAGGACAATCTGCAGCTTCCGCCCAACACCTACATCATCCGCGTGAAGGAGATCGAGGCCGGGCGCGGCGACATCCGGCCCAACATGCTGTTGGTGATGGACCCGCGCGGCGACGCCATGAGCCTTCCCGGAGAGCAGACGGTGGAGCCGACCTTCGGCCTGCCCGCCATCTGGATCGAGCCGGGTTACCGCGAAGAGGCGCTGTTCAAGGGCTACACCGTGGTCGATCCGTCGACCGTGGTGACCACCCACCTGACCGAGCTGATCAAGGACAACATGCCGGAGCTGCTGTCCTTCACCGAGACGCAGAAGCTGCTGGACGAGACCGACAAGGAACACCAGAAGCTGATCGCCGATGTGGTGCCCAGCCAGATCACTGTGGGCGGATTGCAACGGGTGTTGCAGAATCTCCTTGCCGAACGGGTCTCGATCCGGGATCTTCCCACCATATTGGAAGGGGTATCCGAAGCGACCAGCCAGACCCGCAGCATCACCCAGATCACCGAGCATGTGCGGTCCCGCCTTGCCCGGCAGATTTGCGACGCGAACACGAACGAGATGGGCTTCATCCCGCTCGTCACCCTGTCGCCCGAATGGGAGCAGGGGTTCGCCGAATCGCTGGTGGGCGACGGCGACGACAGGCAGCTGACGATGGCCCCGTCCCGCCTGCAGCAGTTCATCACCTCCGTCCGTCAAACCTTCGAGCGACATGCCATGATGGGCGAGAGCCCCGTACTGCTGACCAGCCCGCTGATCCGGCCCTTCGTCCGCTCCATCGTCGAGCGGTTCCGGCCGGCGACCGTGGTCATGTCGCAGAACGAGATCCACCCGAAGGCCCGCATCAAGACCCTGGGGCAGATCTGATGGTGCGTGCCGTTCCCCCCTCCTTAGCTGACGGAAGGCGCTGCCGATGCGGCTGAAGTCCTTCCACGCCAAGACCATGTCCGACGCCATGCGGATGGTGCGCCAGTCGCTGGGCGACGACGCCATCATCGTCGCCACGCGCGAGGAGGAAGGCGGCGGCGTGCGCGTCACGGCGGCGGTGGAAGAGGACGACCTGCCGCCGGCCCAATCCTCCGGCACCGCGCGCGGCGGCCGGGGCAAGGCGCCGCCGAAGCCGGTGGAACCCGAGATCGACGTGGGCGAGGTGGTGGCCGACGCCCTGCAACGCCATGGCGTGCCGGCGGCGCTGGCCGAACAGCTGATCGATGCGGCGTCCGGGCTGGACACCGAGGATCCGCGGCTGGCGCTGGGCTCGGCGCTCGATTCCTTCTTCACTTTCAACCCGCTGCCCGACGGCCGGTCGCCGGTGAAGCCGCTGGCGCTTGTTGGGCCGCCGGGGTCGGGCAAGACCCTGGTCGCGGCCAAGCTGGCGGCGCGGGCGGTCTTCCGCAAATGCTCGGTCGGCGTCATCACCACCGACACGGTGCGGGCCGGCGGCGTCGACCAGCTGGCCGCCTTCACCCGGCTGATGAAGCTGAAGCTGGCGACGGTGGAGGACCCCGACGCGCTGGCCGGCGCCTTCGAGGTGCATCGCCGCACCGACCTCGTGCTGGTCGACACCGCCGGGCGCAACCCGTTCGACGCCGAGGACATGCAGGACCTGCGCGCCATGCTGTCCGCCGGGGAGGTGGAGCCGGTGCTGGTGCTGCCGGCCGGGCTGGACGCGCTGGAGGCCGCCGACATGGCGCTGGCCTTCAAGGCGGTCGGCGTGCGCCGCATGCTGGTGACCCGGCTGGACATCGCCCGCCGGCTGGGCAGCGTCCTTGCCATCGCCGCGCGCGCCCGGCTGTCCTTCTGCGACGCCAGCATCTCGTCCAAGGTGGCGGAGGGACTGACGGCGTTGAACCCGCTGGCGCTTGCCCGCATGATGATTCCGGCCGAGGAGAAGGCCCCCGCCGTGAAGGAGCCGGCGCCGCGCCGCGCCGCCCGCACTGCGGCGTGGGACGAGGACGACGACATCGGCGAAGGCGGCCAGCCGGATCATGAGCCGGACCATACGCCCGAGCGCAAGCCGAAGTTCGGACGGGGCTATGAGCCGGAGGACGACGAGCCGGAGATCGAGCCGGCACCACCACCGCCGCCACCGCGCAGGGCCGCCGCCGCGAAGCCGACGAAACCAGCATCCGCAAAACCCGCAACCAAGGCTAAGGCCGCCAGTTCCCCCTCGTCGAGGACCCTGCCATGACCGATCCGGTGTTCCCGGCCGCCCTCAAGAACGTTCGCCCGCTGCGCGGCGCCAACGTCATCGCCGTGGCCAGCGGAAAGGGCGGCGTCGGCAAGACGTGGTTCTCCATCACGCTGAGCCACGCCCTGACCAAGGCGGGCATGAACACGCTGCTGTTCGACGGCGATCTGGGCCTCGCCAATGTCGACATCCAGCTGGGCTTCTCGCCCAAGAACGATTTGGGTGCCGTCATCAACGGCGAGGTGACGCTGGCCAAGGCGGCGCAGCGCTTCCCCGACACCGGATTCGACATCATCGCCGGCCGCTCGGGATCCGGCACGCTGGCGCAGTTGCCGAGCCAGCGCCTGTCCGGCCTGCGCAATGACCTGCTGGAGCTGGCGAAGAGCTATGACCGGGTGGTGATGGACATGGGCGCCGGCGTCGACCGCACGGTGCGCACCCTGTCCGGCCCGGCCGGCACCACGCTGGTGGTGACGACGGACGAGCCGACCTCGCTGACCGACGCCTATGCCTTCATCAAGCTGACCCACGCCACCAACCCGTCCGCCGACCTGCGGATCGTGGTGAACATGGCGCAGAGCGTGAAGGACGGCGAGCGGACCTACGGCACCATCCTGAAGGCCTGCCAGAACTTCCTGAAATACAAGCCGGCGCTGGCGGGCATCATCCGCCGCGACCTGAAGGTGCGCGACGCCATCCGCAACCAGACCCCGCTGCTGACCCGCTCGCCCTCCAGCGACGCGGCCCGCGACGTCGAGGCGATCGTGCAGCGGCTGCTCGCCAGCGCCAAGTAAGGACAAGGATGGGCGGGGCGATCCCACCATCGGTCACGCCTGCCGCCGCCACCGCCGCGGCAGCCCCCGCCGCGCCCGCCCCCGTCACCGCCGAGGCAACGGTCGTCCAGCTTCCCGAACGGCTGCCGGAAGTGACCCGCCCGGTGGTGCTGACCGGCACCGTCGCCGGCCAGACGCCGGATGGCCTGACCCGCGTGCGCACGGCGGCGGGCGAACTGCTGCTCGACAGCGCGGCGGAGCTGCCGCCCGACAAGCAGGTCACGGTGCAGATCACACCGGGAAGCACGCCCTCGACGGGGGCGCCCACCACAGCCCTGCCGGCCAAGCCAACGGCGCTGATCCTGCTGCAATCCTTGGGAAATCCGGCCGTGGGCGGCCCGGCCGCGCCGCAGACCGGCGGGACGGCACCGACCCCGACAGCCGGAAGCAGCGCGGCGCCCACCGTCCTGCTGCCCACCCCGACAGGCGCGACCGTCCCGACCAACCTGCCGCCGTTGTTGCCGGGCACCGTCGTACCGGCGCTGGTGCTGGCCGGCGGGTCGGGCGCCAAGCCGTTGGCTCCCGCAGCGACGCCGTCGCAGGGCACGCCGGCCACGCCGGCTGCGGGCACGCCCGGCCCGGCCGGTTCGACGAAGCCCGAGGCTCCGGCTGCCGGAACCCCTGCCGCGCCGATGGCTGGTTCTTCGATGGCCGGTTCACCGACACCCGCCCCGACGATGGGCGGCGGCAGCGCCACCTTCGGCACGCCGGTCCAGCTGGGCGGCGACGCGGCCCATCCCGGCGCCGAAACGCCGACGATGCCGAACCAGCCCGGCGAGACCGCCGGCAATCCCGAACCGCCCGACCTGCCGCGCGGCGCCACAGTGGCGCTGAAGATCCTGACCGTCACCCCACCGCCGCAACAGCCGCGCCCGCCCGGCGATCCGGAGGCCGGCGGACGCAACGGGCAGGCCGGAAACCAGCCGGGCCAGCAATCCGCCGGGCAATCAACTCCACTGCCCCTCCCCCAGCCGGACGAGGCGGCGCTGCCGCCCGACACGCCCATCCTGCGCGGCACGGTGGCCGGCAGCACGCCGCAGGGGCAGCCGATCCTGGCGACCAAGCAGGGCATGCTGGCGCTGAACGTTCCGGCAAGCCTGCCGCCGGGGGCCAAGGTGACGGCGGCGCTGGCCGACCTCGCCCAGGCGACGCTGGCGGCGGCCCCCACCCTGCCCGGCCCGCCGGGTCCGCTGGACGGGCGCAACTGGCCGGCGATGCGGCAGCTGATGGAGACGCTGGCGGCGGCCGATCCGGCGCTCGCCAAGTCGATGCTGGCGACGATGCCGCAGCCGAACCGCAAGCTGACCGCCGCGATCGGCTTCTTCCTGGCGGCGATGCGCGGCGGCGATGCGCAGGGCTGGCTGGGCGACGACGCGGCAATCGCCCTGGACAAGGCGGGCCGCCGCGATCTGCTGGAACGGCTGGAGAAGGATTTCGACGGTCTGCGGCGCGAGGCGGCGGAACCGCTGCCGGGCGACTGGCGCAGCTACACCATCCCGCTGATGGACGCCAATGGGCCGAAGCCGATCAAGCTGCATGTCCACCCGCTGAAGGAGGACGAGGAGGGCGGCGGCAAGGAACGGTCGAAGCCGGGCAGCCGCTTCGTCATCGATCTGGACCTCAGCCGCTTCGGGCCGATGCAGTTGGACGGGCTGGTGCGGCCCAATCATTTCGACCTGATCCTGCGCAGCCATGCCGCCCTGCCGCCGGACTTGCGGGTGGAGTTGATCCAGGTCTTCGCCGACAGCGTGCGGGCCGTCGGCTATACCGGCGGCCTGTCCTTCCAGTCGGGGGCGCGCAGCTGGGTGAAGCTGACCCGCGCCGGGCAGGCAGGATTGGGGGTGTCGGCATGAGGCGCGAGCGTCTGACCACCCGCCCCTCCCCCGACGCCCGCCACGACTTCCTGGTGGAACTGCGTGGCGAGCCGCTGCCGGGGGTGCGGTTGACCTTGCGGCTGGTGCCGGACCTGCTGGTGCCCGACCCGGCGTCGGTCGTCGCCTATCTGGTGGAGTTCGCCGGCTACGCCGATGGGCTGGAGGCGCTGGCCGTCGCCATTCTGGACGACGTCAACAACGAACTGGTCCCCCGCTGGGTCGAGGTGGCGGTGGAGAGCGACACGCCCCTGCCCCACCGCGTGGTGATCGAGGACCGGCAGCCGACTTGGGACAGTCCGCGGCTGATCGGGCGCCTGCGTCCGCTGTAAGCCGGCTCAATCGTCCTCGTAGAGGCCCTGCGCGGCGGTGCGGTGGCAGGCTTCGCAGTTGCTCTTGGCGCCGACCGACTTGCGCGTCCAGATCGACGGCGAGAAATCGTGCTTGTGCAGCCACCAGCGCTGTTCGGTGATGCGGATCAGCCGGCCGTCGCCGCTGCCGGCATTCTGCGTCAGATAGTTGCGGATGGCCGCGGCGGTGTCGGCCGGCAGGCTGGCATTCTCGCCGAAATGGTCCTGCAGGCCGTCCATGATGCGGTTCCAGGACGCCGCCGGGAGCAGGCCCGGCTGATAGGCCATGTGGCATTCGCCGCATTCCTTCTGGGTGGCGGCGTGGGTGACCGGCCGCACCCGTTCGAACTCGCTGGCCAAAGCGGCACCGGCGGTCACGGCGAACATGGCGAGCACGGCGATGCCCGTAAGCGGGCGGAGGCTGCGGTTGGGGGACATCGGCGGCTCGCTATTGGTTCGACAGGAAGGTGATGAAGTCGCCCTTTTCCTGCGCCGTGCAGGCGCGGCCGAGGACGTTGACGCAGTCGCGCTCGAAGCGCTTTTCGACCTCGGCAGGATCGGTGAAGCGCTTGGGATTGGCCGACACCGCCATCGGCAGGATGTCGCGCCCGGTCTTGTAATGGCGGCCGGTTCCGGCCGGATCGCGGGTGTGACAGCTGGCACAGCCGGGGGTGTCGGCCACCTTGCCGCCGGCATGCGGCCCGAGATAGAGCGCGCGCCCACGCTCCGCCGAGAAGCCGGCGAAGCCGGGGGTTTGCGCTTTCGCCTGGGCGGCATAGCCGTCGAGGATGCGGGCACGCTCCGGATCGCCGGACGCCGCCAGGGCGACCCCGGCGCCCAAGGACACAGCGGCGGCGAGGAGGAGGATCGGTTTGGCAAGTCTCATGGGATCACCCGGTTGGAAATGGTGGACAGCCACGCGGTGCAGCGGGACGCGATATCGGACGGAATCCGCTTCAGGCCGTGCAGCGCGAAGACCAGGGCAATGTGCGCCAGGATGAGGAAGAGGGAGGCCTCGCCGATCTCCTTGTGCAGATGCTCAACCTTGACGAAGAAGTCGGCGAGAGCACCGGTAGCCGCTGCGATCCCGACGCCGATCAGAAGGGCGGCGGACATCCAGGCGGTCAGCGGGCTGCGCTCCGCCCTCGCCTTCGCATCGCCGGTGAACAGGCGGCGGAGCCATCCGGCAACCGCCGTCAACGAGGGTCGGGGGAGGCGCAACGGGCTTCCCGCCGGGGCCAGCACGCCGGCCGCCACGCGCAGGCCGATGACGCCAAGGACGGCATAGCCGGAGAAGACATGCATGCCGTAGGTGTCCTCGTCGCCGGTGAGATAGGAGACGATGAACGCGCCCGAGACGATGGCGTGGAAGGCCAGAAGGGCGGTCATCTCGGCGCGGGAAGGTTTGCGGGCTATCGGCTTGCAGGCGGACATGGCGGTCTCCCTTTCCATAGGCGACTCAGTCGTCGTGGCTGGCGTCGTGGGTAAGGCCGCCGGTCAGCAGGGCGGCGACGCCGGAGGCGCCGTCCGCCCTGGCCTGATAGGCGGTGGCGAGGGCACCGACGACCACGGCCGTCAGCAGGGTGTGGAGGATCATCTTCTTCAGCATGGCGCGGACCCGGTTCGGGGGTGGACGGGGGTGGCGGAGCGGACCGGGAGCGGATCACCGGCCGGCTCCGCGGCTCCGGTCAGTCGTCGTCGCGGTCGCTGTCGCGACCGCCATCACGGCCGCCATCACGGCCGTGACGACCACCCTCATGCTTGCCCATGGCGTCGCGGCCGAAGGCGGTGCCGTCCTGGCGGATGATCTGGCCGGCCTGGATCGCGCCCTGGCGGACACCGCCGACGACGGTGATCTGGTCGCCGCTCTGGATGCCGTCGGGCAGGAAGCCGCGGCTGGCGACGTCGATGCGGTCACTGCCGTCGGTCATGACGAACCAGTTCGCCGCGACCTTCTCCACGGTGCCGGTCACGGTGCCGCCGCCGGCCTTCACCACATCGGCGATCGGCTGCGGGCTGGTCGGCTGGATGGCCGCGCCGCGGTGGTGGTCGCCGGCGAAAGCGGCAGTACCGGCGGTCGCGAGGGTGGCGGTCAGGAGGGCGGCGAGGGAAACGGCTTTCAACATGGCATCACCCGTGGTGCGGAGGAGAGCGTCGAAGCGCCCGATGAACCGCACTCTGCCTCACCGTGGCTGAGCCGAGCCTGAACGGGCCGTTCATCCGCCGTTCAGGATGAAAAAAAGCGATGCCCCCAGCACTCAAGGGCCATTCAGCTGCCATTCGGGGACCATTCAGCGGCGGTTCAGGGATGCGACGATATGCTGGTTCGATCGCGCGGCCCCGGTGCGCGATGCTGTTCAGACAGAGAGGTCGATCATGAGGACCGGTCCCGCATTGCTCCTTCTCCCCATCCTGCTGTTCGCGGCGGGGACCGGCGCCCATGCCGGCGACGACCACGAGCGCGCCCGCGACGCGCTGCGGGAGGGGCGCATCCTGCCGCTGGAGCGGATCGTCGAGAGCGCCAAGCAGCAGTTCGGCGGCGACGTGCTCGACGTCGATCTGGAGGATGAGGAGGACGGCTTCCACTATGAACTGAAGCTGATCGCGCCGGACGGCCGGATCCTGAAGCTGGACTATGACGCCGCCACGGGGGAACTGCTGCGGACCAGGGGCCGCCACCGGTTCCACGGCGAAGGGAGATAAGGCCATGCGCGTGCTGGTGGTGGAGGACACGCCGGAACTGGCCCGGCAGCTGAAACAGCGGCTGGAGGGCGAAGGCTATGCCGTCGATACCGCCGCCGACGGCGAGGAGGGCCGCTTCCTGGGCGAGACGGAGCCCTATGACGCGGTGATCCTGGATCTGGGGCTGCCGAAGGTCGACGGGTTGACGGTGCTGCGGTCGTGGCGGCGGGCGGGCATGGCCGTGCCGGTGCTGATCCTGACCGCGCGCGACGCTTGGAACGAGAAGGTGCAGGGCATCGACGCCGGCGCCGACGATTATTTGGCGAAGCCCTTCAGCATGGAGGAGCTGCTGGCTCGCGTCCGCGCGCTGATCCGCCGCGCCAAGGGCCATGCCACCGCCGAGATCGCCTGCGGCGGCGTCGTGCTCGACACCCGAACCGGACGGGTCACGGTGGATGGCGAGCCGATCGAGCTGACCGCCTTCGAATACCGGGTGCTGTCCTACCTGATGCACCGCAAGGGGCAGGTGGTGTCGCGCACCGAGTTGATCGAGCATGTCTATGCCCAGGATTTCGACCGCGATTCCAACACCATCGAGGTCTTCGTCGGACGCCTGCGCCGCAAGCTGGGGACCGATATCATCAAGACGGTGCGCGGGCTGGGATACCGGGCGGACGAGCCGTAAGGACAGGGCATAGGAGCGGGCGATGAGATGGACGGAGTCGCTGCGCTTCCGGCTGCTGGCCGGCGCAGCCGTATGGGTGGCGCTGGCGCTGATGCTGGCGGGATGGATTATCGCCGACCTGTTCCAGACCCATGTCCGCCAGCGCTTCGAGGCGGAACTCAGCAACCATCTGGAACAGCTGGCGGCAGTGCTGGAGATCGGCCCGGACGGCAGGCCGGCGCTGCGCCAGCCCTTGAGCGACCCGCGCTTCCGCCGGCCGCTGTCGGGCCTGTATTGGCAGGTGGGAGAAAGCGGGGACGCGCAGTTGCGCTCGCGCTCGCTGTGGGACAGCGTGCTGACCCTGCCCGACGACCGGGTGGAGGATGGGGTGCTGCACCGGCACGACGTGACCGGGCCGGCGAACCAGTCGCTGTTCGTGCTGGAGCGCTTCGTCCTGCTGCCTGAGCGGGCGGAGCCGATCCGCATCGCCGTGGCCGCCGACCGGGCCGAGCTGGCCGGCGTCACCCGCGCCTTCAACGCCACGCTGGCGCTGTCGCTGGCGGTGCTGGCGGCGGCGCTGATTGTTGCGGCACTGATCCAGGTGCAGATCGGATTGAGGCCGCTGTCACGCCTGCGCGGCGCGCTGGTCGAGGTGCGGGCCGGGCGGAAGAAGCGCTTCGACGTGGCGATGCCGACGGAGATCCGGCCGCTGGTGGAGGATCTGAACGCGCTGCTGGCCCATGCGGAGGAAACCGTCGGGCGCGGACGGCTGCAGGCCGGCAATCTGGCCCATGCGCTGAAAACCAACCTCGCGGTGCTGGCGAACGAGGCCGCCACGCTGGACGAGCGCAACGCGCGCGAGGTGGGGGCGGCGATGGTCCGGCAGGTGGAGCTGATGCGTCGGCATGTCGATCATCACATGGCCCGCGCCCGCGCCGCCGCCGCCCGCGGTGTGCCGGGCATCAGCACGCCGGTGCCGGACTGCGTCGCGGCGCTGGCACGGGTGATGCGCAAGCTGCATTCGGACAAGGGGCTGGACATCCGCGTCGATGCCGCCGACGGCCTGCTGTTCGCCGGCGAGCGCGAGGATCTGGACGAGATGCTGGGCAACCTGCTGGACAATGCCTGCAAATGGGCGCGCGGCCGGGTCGATGTGACGGGCCGAGTGGAGGTTGGCGGCATGCTGTCCGTCACGCTGGACGACGACGGCCCCGGCTTGCCCGACGACTGCCGCGAGGCGGCGCTGGAGCCGGGGGTGCGGCTGGACGAGAGCACGCCGGGGACCGGGCTCGGCCTTGCGGTGGTGCGGGATGTGGCGCGGCTCTATGGCGGCGACATCCAGCTCGGCGCATCGCCGCTGGGCGGGCTGCGCGCGACGCTGCGGCTGCCGGCGGCGTGACGGGCGCGCGGCCTTGCGCCGGGGGCATCGCGGCCATGCGTCGACCGACACCGTTGCGTCACGGAATCGGGCCGGTTCAGGGCGTTGCGCTGCGTGTTGGGCGCATTCCAAATCCAAGGCTCCGCTGGCCCCGGATCTGCGACAAGCTGGCGCGCTCGCCCTTTTATCAGAGGGGGCTAATATCGCAGTGGGGGTGCTGATTTCCGACGGGAGGTTCCGATGAAACGCTTCCTCATTGCTGCGCTTTGCACCGGGTTGCTGGTTGGCGGCTCCGCTCTTGCCCAGACCGGGCCGGGTCCCGGCATGGGTCAGGGAATGGGTGGCCAGGGAATGGGTGGTCAGGGTATGGGCGGCCAAGGAATGGGCCAGGGCATGGGGCCGGGTAAGGGCGTGGGCGGCACCGGTGCGATGCACCAGCAGATGTTCGACCAGCTCGACACCGACAAGGACGGCGCCATCAGCCGGAAGGAGTTCGTCGATGCGCCGCGCGGCGGTCCCGGTTCGATGACCGACGTCGCCAAGGCGCGCCGCGGCGCCCGGTTCGATCAGTTCGACAAGAACAAGGACGGCAAGCTGACGCCCGAGGAATGGGGCGCCTGGACGCCGGCCAAGACCAAGTAAGCCCTGCCAGACAAGCACACCGGCAGGATCCCGGCCAACACCCCTCCTCCGCCATTTCCATCCTGTTGGGAATGACGGCCGAGGGGCATTGGCGTCTCGGCATCATGCACGGCTTTCCCGGCCTGCGGCAAACTGTCCGGCGGGAGTTCGGGCTGCTAATGCGATTTGCCTTTCACGCTGATATATTAGTATAATAATCTCACGATCCATCCGGTGAGGCTCCATCATGACCGCGGATCCATTGGAGACGGCGCTGCTCCTGCGCGTGGTGATGATCCTGGGGCTGCTGCTTCTCGGTTTTTACTGACCACTTCCACAGGGATGCCTGGACCATGGCGACCGACCTCAAGCGTGAGAATTTCTCCGCCACCATCGACGGCAAGCCGGTGGATCTGTTCACCCTGCGCAACCGCCGCGGCATGGTGGTGCGCATCACCAACTACGGCGCCAAGATCGAGCAGGTCCTGGTCCCCGACCGCGACGGCACGCTGGGCGATGTCGTCCAGGGCTATGACGGGATCGAGGGCGTGATGGGCGGGCAGGCGTCGATGGGGTCCTTCATCGGGCGCTATTGCGGGCGCATCGACGGCGGGCGCTTCACGCTGGACGGCGTCGCCCATCAGGCCACGGTGAACAGCCCGCCCAACACCCTGCATGGCGGCCAGCGCGGCTCGCGCTTCCGCGTCTTCGACGCCCGGCAGCTGGACGAGGCCAGCCTGGAACTGACCTATGTCTTCCAGGATGGCGAGGAGGGCTTTCCCGGCACCCTGCCGCTGCGGCTGGTCTATACGGTCGGCGACGACAACGCCCTGACCATCGCCTGGACCGCAGTGGCGACCGACAAGACCACCATCGCCAACTTCACCGACCACACCTTCTTCAACCTGTCGGGCGATCTGGGATCGTCGATCCTCGACCATGTCGCCACCGTCCATGCCGGCCGCTATCTGGCGCTCGGCGAGACCGCGGTGCCGACGGGGGAGATCGTGGACGTCACCGGCACCCCGCACGACTTCCGCACTCCGGCGGCGCTGGGCGCCCGCATCGACGCCGACGACCCCATGCTGGCGCTCGGCAAGGGCTATGACCTGCATTATGTGATCGACAAGCCGCCAGGGGAGGCGGAAGCCGGGCCGGCGCCGGTCCTTCATGCCCGCTTCCTGCACCCGGCCAGCGGCCGGACGCTGGAGGTGCTGTCGACCGAACCCGGTCTGCAGCTCTACACCGGCAATTTCCTGGAGGGCAAAGCTCCGCGGGACGTCGGCAAGGGCGGCATCCTCTACACCAAGCACAGCGCCTTCTGCGCCGAGCCGTCGAAATTTCCCAACGCCGTCAACATCCCGTCCTTCCCGTCGACGGTGCTGCGTCCCGGCCAATGGTCCGCCGGGTCCATCGTTTATCGGTTCGGGGTCGCCTGAGGCGGCGCCACGCCGCCCGCCCCCATCCTCCCCTCGGAGTCACTATCGCCATGAACACCGCCAAACCGATCCGCCGGTACCGGCAGACGAAAGTCGTCGCCACGCTGGGTCCGTCCTCCTCCTCGCCGGAGATGATCCGCCGCCTGTTCGAGGCCGGCGTCGACGTCTTCCGCCTGAATTTCAGCCACGGCAGCCACCAGGACCATGGCGAGCGCGTCCGCGCCATCCGCGCGCGGGAGGAGGAGACCGGCCGCCCCATCGCCATCATGGCCGACCTGCAGGGGCCGAAGCTGCGGCTGGGCCGCTTCGCCGACGGGCCGGTGACGCTGACCGCCGGCCAATCCTTCTGCCTCGACCTGCTGGCGGAGCCGGGTGACGCCCGCCGCGTCGGTATGCCCCATCCGGAGATCTTCGCCGCCCTGGTTCCGGACGCCGAACTGCTGCTGGACGACGGCAAGGTCCGGCTGCGGGTGACCGCCTGCGGCGCCGATTTCGCCGAGACCGTGGTGGTGTCGGGGACGAAGCTGTCGGACCGCAAGGGCGTCAACGTCCCCGGCGTGGTGCTGCCGCTGTCGCCGCTCACGCCCAAGGACCGCGCCGACCTGGATTTCGCGCTCGACCAGGGAGTCGACTGGGTGGCGCTGAGCTTCGTCCAGCGGCCGGAGGATGTGGCGGAGGCGCGCAAGCTGATCGCCGGCCGCGCCGCCCTGCTGTCGAAGCTGGAGAAGCCGCAGGCGATCCAGCATCTGGACCGCATCGTCGAGATGTCGGACGGCGTGATGGTGGCGCGCGGCGACCTGGGCGTCGAGATGCCGCCGGAGGATGTGCCGTCGATCCAGAAGCGCATCATCCGCGCCGCCCGCATGGCCGGCAAGCCGGTGATCGTCGCCACCCAGATGCTGGAATCGATGATCTCCGCCCCCGCCCCGACGCGGGCCGAGGCGTCGGACGTCGCCACCGCGGTGTTCGACGGCGCCGATGCCGTCATGCTGTCGGCGGAGACCGCGTCGGGTGACTATCCGGTGGAAGCGGTGTCTATCATGGACCGCATCGCGCGGCGGGTGGAAGGCGATCCGCTGTATCGCGGGCTGATGGACGCCCAGCATGCCGATCCGGAACAGACGGAATCGGACGCCATCACCGCCGCCGCCCGGCAGGTCGCCCATACGGTGAAGGCGGCGGCCATCGCCACCTACACCACCAGCGGCTCCACCACGCTGCGGGCGGCGCGCGAGCGGCCGGAGGTGCCGATCCTCTGCCTGACGGAAAACCCCGCCATTGCACGGCGGATGGTGCTGGCCTATGGCGTCCACGCGGTGCTGACGGAGGATGTGCAGAGCTTCTCCGACATGGTGCACAAGGCGGCCCGGCTGGCCTATGTCCACGGGCTGGCCGAAGAGGGGCAGCGGCTGGTCATCACCGCCGGCGTGCCGTTCGGCATGCCGGGATCGACCAACGTCCTGCGCATCGCCTGGGTCGAGCCGCCGAGCCGTCCGAACCGCGAGCGCGATGACCGCGAGCGCCAGCCGATGGCCTTCGCCGACGCCTGAGTCGGGAGCTAAATCCAACCGGGGCAGTGCGGCTTTCCGGCCACCCTGCCCCCGGTTCGAATTGCACCTTTCGCAGGCCGCCAAGCTTCCGATCCGAACAAAGGGCGGCTTGGCAAAGCACCAAACATATGATTGCTCGGCCTTGCGGCCTATCGACTTCTGTGGCCTTGACATCGATCAAATAAAGATAGCTTTTTAGCTAACTACCGAACGTTGCCGGGTGCCAGCCGGTGCCCGACCACCGCAGTCGGGGTTTCCCCCTTCTTGAAGCCGTCCGGTGGAGCGGGCAATCAGGAAGACCGGCGGTCGGGTGTTGCAGGAGAGCTGTTGGATGTCGATCGAACTGGCCGGGCTTTGTTTCACGTCGGCGTCCGGCCTACCGTTCTCCCATGACCATTGGCTGGTGGCGCTGTCCTATGCCGTCGCCGCCTTCGCCTCCTACTCCGCGCTCGACATGGCGGAGCGGATGCACCGGACCGCCGGGATCGCCCGCATCATGTGGCAGGGCTGCGCCGCGGCGGCGCTGGGCGGCGGCATCTGGGCGATGCACTTCATCGCCATGCTGGCGCTGACCATCGACACGCCCGTCGCCTACGACCCGGTGAAGACCCTGCTGTCGCTGGTGACGTCGGTCTCCTTCGTCGCCATCGGCTTCCGCATCATCCAGGGCCGCCGGTCGCCGGCCGCGATCGCGGCGGCCGGCAGCATCGTCGGGCTGGGGGTGGCGGCGATGCATTATCTCGGCATGGCGGCGATGGTGCTGCCGGCCCGGATCGCCTACCAGCCCGGACTGTGGAGCCTGTCGGTCGCCATCGCCATGGCGGCGGCGACCGCGGGGCTGTGGCTGTCCACCCGCATCCACCACCGTCTGCGCGACCGCGTGCTGGCTGCCCTGGTGATGGCGGTCGCCGTCTGCGGCATGCATTACACCGGCATGGCCGCCCTGGTGGTGCAGGTCGACCCGATGCTGATGCCGGCGGATGGCCCGTTGGCGGATGGGGTGTCCAGCGGACCGCTGGCCGCCGCAGTGGCGATCGGCACCTTCGGCCTGTTGCTGCTGGCGCTGGTCTCCACCGCCGCCGACCGCCGGATCTCCGCCGCCGCCGCGCGCGAGGCCGCCGCCCTGCGCATCGCCAACATGGAGTTGCAGGCCGCCCGCCTGCAGCTGGAGGCGACCCAGCGCGAGATCATCCGCCGCCTGTGCAGCGCCGGGGAGTTCCGCGACAACGAGACCGGCCAGCATGTGGCGCGCATGGCGCAGATCGCCCATCATCTGGCCCTGTCGGCCGGCTGCGCGCCGGGGTTCGCCGCACAGCTGCTGGAGGCGGCACCGCTGCACGACATCGGCAAGATCGGCATTCCCGATCATGTGCTGTTGAAGGCCGGGCGGCTCGACGCCCAGGAATGGGTGACCATGCGCCAGCATGCGGTCATCGGCCAGCGGCTGTTGGGCGGCAGCGGATTGCCCCTGCTCGACCTTGCCGCCGAGATCGCCGGGACCCACCACGAGAAATGGGACGGCACCGGCTATCCCGCAGGGCTGAGCGGCACCGACATCCCGCTGTCCGGCCGCATCGTCGCCATCGCCGACGTGTTCGACGCCCTGCTGTCCGCGCGCCCCTATAAGGAGCCCTGGCCGCTGGAGGCCGTCGTCGCCCACATGCGCGAGCAGGCCGGCCGCCATTTCGACCCGGATCTGGTGACGGTCTTCCTCGACCGGCTCGACGCCATGCTGGAAATCCGCAGCCGCTTCGTCGACGCCGGGACCACACCGCAGCTTTTGTCACAGTCAGACGCCGCCGAGTGAGTATTGGGGTTTTCCCCTATGGAGTCCCTTGAAAACAGCCGATACCGGCCACCGATGTTCTGGAAATGCTTCACAATTACCGCGACTGGATTGGCAAGAACCGCCATCCGCCATTAACTTTTTCTTCGGCGATACAGGAATAATCGTGTGATCCGGCCGTCTTCACGCCGGACGTCGCCATCCTTATCGATCCGGGACAATGCACCAAACCCTGAGCGCCGAGTTCGACTGGCTCCCGGACCGCAAGCCAGCGCGGATCAACGCGATCTACGACGCGATCCCGGTGGGGATTGCGTTCCTCGACCGCCAGCTCCGCTGCCTGCGGATGAACCGGCGCATGGGCGCGCTGGCGGGACTTCCCGCGACCGCCGCGACGGGACTTCCCTTCACCGATGTCTGGCCGGAGGCTGAGGACGCGCTGCTCGCCGCCGCATCGCTCGCCCTGGCCGGCACGGTGGTGGAGGACATCGTCCTGACCGGTCCCCTCACCGGTGCGGAGCGGGCGCTGGTCGCCAGCCTGCATCCTCACAGCGATGGAAATGGGGACGGCGCCGCCCTGCTCTGCATCGTGGAGGACCGGACCGCCTTGCGGCGGTGCGAGGCCGAGCTGCGCCACTTCAAGGAGCTGCGCCGCCAGACGCTGGAACTGAGCGACCTGTATCCATGGTACGGCGCCCCGGACGGCATGCCGCGCACCACCCGTCGCTGGCGCGAGCGCACCGGTCTCAGCGCGGCCGACGTCGCGACGCCGCAGGGCTGGATCGCGGCGCTCCACCCCGACGACCGCGCGCCCTTCGAGGCCGCCTGGACCTGCAGCCTGACCGGCGGTGCCGCGCTGGAGATCGACCTGCGCCTGCGTGTCGCCGGGGACGGAGAGCCGGGCAGCGCGTATCGCTGGTTCCGCCGCCGCGCCGCCGCCCAGCGCGACGCGGCGGAACGCATCGTCCAGTGGCATGGAACCGACGAGGACATCCACGAACGCCGCCTTGCCGAAGACGCCCTGCGCGAGAGCGAGGACCATTACCGCCATTCGGTCGAGCTGAACCCGCAATTCCCCTTCACCCTCGATGCCGACGGGAGCCTTCTGGAGGTTTCATCGCGCTGGCGCGCCCTGGTCGGGCTGAGCCATGAGGAGACGCTGGGGCATGGCTGGATGCGCGCCGTCCATCCCGACGACCTGAACAGCACCCGGCAGAACTGGGCCGACGCGATCGCCACCGGAATCCGCATCGACAACGAAAAGCGCATCCGCATGGCGGACGGCAGTTACCGCTGGTTCCGCGCGCGCGCCACCGCACGCCGCGATGCGACCGGCCGGGTCGTCCGCTGGTACGGCTCGACCGAGGATATCCACGAACGCAAGTTGACCGAGGCGGCCCTGCGGGAGAGCGAAAGCTACGCCCGCCAGATCCTGGACAATATCCCGGAATGCGTGAAGGTGCTGGACATGGAGGGGCGGCTGACCTTCATGAACATCCCCGGCGTCCGACTGATGGAGCTGGACAGCTTCGAGTGCCTGAAGAACCAGCCCTGGGAGGCCAACTGGCCGGAAGAGCGCAGGCCGCAGCTGCGCGCGTCGATCGACATCGCGAAGCGGGGCGGCACCGGCCGTTTCCTCGGCTTCTGTCCGACGGCCAAGGGCACGCCGAAATGGTGGGACAATCTGGTCTGCCCCCTGCCCGGCGCCGACGGCCGGCCGCAGCGGCTGCTCGCCATCTCCCGCGACGTCACCGACATCCAGCTCGCCCGGCAGGCGCTGGAGGAGACCACCGCGCTGTTGTCCGGCGTGCTGGAAAGCACCACCGACGCCGTGGTGTTCGTCGACCGCGACTGGCACATCACCTACCGCAACCCGACCGCCGCCGCCGTCCATGCGGGCCAGGGCATCCGGCTGGGCGATGATTTCTTTGGCGCCTTCCCACAGCAGACCGAGAGCCGCAGCCTGTTCCGCAAGGCGATGGCCGACCAGACGCCCGTCGTCTTCGAGGAATTCGTCACCGCTCTCGGCCAATGGACGGAAATCCACGCCTTCCCGACCGCTCAGGGACTGTCCGTCTTCTTCCGCAACGTCACCGAACGCCGGCGGGTGGAGGAGGAGCGGCGCGCCGCCCAGGAGAAGATCGCCCAACTCGCCCGGCTGGATTCGCTGACCGGCCTGTCCAACCGGCTCTACTTCCAGGAGCGGCTGGAGCAGGCCCTGCGCGAGGCGCCCGCAGACGGCGTGATGGCGGTCCATTACATCGACCTCGACCAGTTCAAGGCCGTCAACGACACGCTGGGCCACCATGCCGGCGACGCGCTGCTGCGGCAGGTCGCCGAGCGGCTGCGCGGCTGCATCGGCGCCGCCGACCTCGTTTCCCGCTTCGGCGGCGACGAGTTCGCCGTCCTGCAGCCCAACCTGTGGGGACCGGCGGAGGCGGAGGATCTCGCCCGCTGCATCATCTCGGCGCTGGCCGAGCCGATCGAGATCGACGGCGCCCAGGTCCGGACCGGCACCAGCATCGGCATCGCCCTTTCCCGGCGCGACGGCGTCGAGGCCGATGCGCTGCTGAAGGCGGCCGACATCGCGCTCTACCGCGCCAAGGCCGACGGCCGCAACACCCACCGCTTCTTCGCGCCCGAAATGGCGGAGCGGCTGAAATCCTTCCACGACCTGAAGCTGGGCCTGCACGAGGCGCTGCGGCAGGGCGAGTTCGAGCTGCATTACCAGCCGCTGGTCTGCACCGGCGAGTCCCGCATCCGCGGGTTTGAGGCGCTGATCCGCTGGCGCCGTCCCGGCCGCGGCCTGATCCGCCCCGCTGACTTCATCCCCGTCGCGGAGGAAACCGGACTGATCGGCCCGATCGGCGAGTGGGCCCTGCGCGAGGCCTGCCGCGAGGCGACGCGCTGGCCCGACGGCATCGGGATCAGCGTCAACGTGTCCTCCGTCCAGTTCCGCGACAAGGGGCTGGTGGAGTCGGTGCGCCAGGCGCTGGCCGACACCGGGCTGGCGCCGGAGCGGCTGGAGCTGGAGATCACCGAATCCGTCCTGCTGCAGGACGACGACGCCAATCTCGGCACCCTGCGCGAGCTGCGGGCGCTGGGCGCGCGGATCGTCATGGATGATTTCGGCACCGGCTATTCGGCGCTGGGCTATCTCTGCCGCTTCCGTTTCGACAAGGTGAAGATCGACCGCAGCTTCGTCGCCAACCTGCCGCGCTGCGACGGCTCCACCGCCGTGGTGCAGGCGGTGGCCGGGATGGGCCGCAGTTTGGGCATCGTCATCACCGCCGAGGGGGTGGAGGAGCAAACCCAGCTCGACGCCGTCCGCCGGCTGGGCTGCCACGAGGCCCAGGGCTATCTGTTCTCGCGCCCGGTCCCGGCGGCGGAAGTGCCGGCGCTGATCGCGCGGCTGCAGGACGAGGGCTGAGACCTTCCGGATTCCGTCCGAAACGCAACGCCTTCCGGTGACGGCTGTTCTGGTACGGGAACGCATCCTGCCAGGACACCGACCCGCCAGGATACCGATTCGGAGGACCACATGGCCAAGACCACCACCGACCACGACGAGATCCGCCGCTGGGCCGAAAGCCACGGCGGCAAGCCGGCCGTCGTCCGCAGCACCCATGACGAGGCGCATGGCGCCGGCAAGAAAAGCCGCAAGACCGGCGTCGGCCTGCTGCGCCTGATGTTCCCCAAGGCCCGCCAGTCCGACCATGGCGAGTTGGAGGAAATCGACTGGAACGAATTCTTCCAGCAGTTCGAGGACTCCAAGCTCGCGCTGCTCTACGAGGAGGATTCGAATTTCAACAAGCTGATCGGCCGCGACACCGCGGAAAAGCGCGAGCATGGCGACCATAAGGCGGCGCGCCATTGACCGGCATGCGATTGACCGGCATGCGATTGCCCGCCCCGCCCGTCTCCCGCCCAAACGCGTAATGGATATCGAAGGGAACGCCCCCGCGGGACGTTCCCTTTTCTCTTTGGTCAGCCCTTTATCGGAGGTTCCGCCCGTGCCCGACGCCAGCGATACCCGTCTGAACCAGGACGAGCGGGACGAGGTCAAGGAACGCTCCAACCCGCCGGCGCTGATCCTGCACGAGGCCATCCGCCTGGAGGGGCAGGAGGAGCTGAAGCGCCCGACCTCCTCTCTGCTGTGGTCGGGTCTGGCGGCCGGGCTGTCGATGGGCTTCTCGATGGTGGGCGAGGCGCTGATGACGACCCATCTGCCGGACGAGCCGTGGCGGCCGCTGATCGCCAGCTTCGGCTATTGCTTCGGCTTCCTGATCGTCATCCTGGGGCGCCAGCAGCTGTTCACCGAAAACACGCTGACGGTGATCCTGCCGCTGCTGCATCGCTGGTCGACCCATACCCTGATGAAGGTGGTGCGGCTGTGGGCGCTGGTCTTCGCCGCGAACATCGTCGGCACGCTGCTGTTCTCCGCCTTCGCCGCCGGGACGGAGGCCTTCTCCCCGCAACTGCGCGCCGCCTTCGTCGAGTTGGGCACGACGGCGGTGCGGTCCGGATTCACGACGACGCTGCTGCACGGGGTGCTGGCGGGCTGGCTGATCGCGCTGCTGGTCTGGATCACGCCGTCGGTCGGGCAGGCGCGCTTCTTCGTCATCGTCGCCCTGACTTGGCTGATCGCGCTGGGCAAGTTCGCCCACGTCATCGCCGGATCGGTCGAGGTGTCCTTCGCCGCCATGTCCGGCGAGATCGGCTGGGACCGTTACGCCTTCGGCTTCCTGCTGCCGTCGCTGATCGGCAACGTGCTGGGCGGCGTCGGGATGGTGGCACTGATCAACCACGCACAGGTGCGGCAGGACCAGTGAGGGGGGTGAATTTTCAGTTGAACCAGGGCGAGTTGACGAAGGCCGTCCCGATCACGTCCCAGGCGCGCTTGATGGTCGGGAGTTTCAGGGATTCGGGTGTGGCAACGGCCCACAGCTCTATGCCGATGCGCTCGCCGATCGGCAGAACCGCGACCAGATCGTCGATCTCCTCAGAGAAGTCGGGCAGCAGCGCGATCCCGCGGCCGGTGAGAACCGCGCGATGGAGGGCGGAACTGGTGCTGACATTGACCAGCGGTCCGTTCGCGCTGCCGTGCGCGATGTCCGCCCACCGCGCGAAGGATGGGTGGTTCGAGTAGATCAAGTGGTTGAGGAGCGGGGCCTTTCCCAATTCCCTGAAGTTGGTCGGGGCATCGTTCTTGGCGAGGTAGCTTTTCGCCACCACGGGCAGGAACCGCATCACGCCCAGCTTCCGCGCTTTGTACTCGCCCTGCCGGTGGATGTCGCAGCCGGGGTGGACGAGGATGATCTCTATGTCCGCGCGTGACTCCATGGGCAGGATGCTGACCTGCGGCAGAGCGTCCTGCGGAAAACGGATCGGCGTCGGCGTATCGGCGAAGCCGGCGAGTTGCGGCGTCAGCAAATACGACCCGATCCCCTCCGGCGCCGAAATCGTGACCGGCTTCGCATGCCTGTTCGCGATGGTCTCCAGCAGCAGGTCGAAATTGGTGACGGCAACGACTGCAGCTTCGGCCGTGCCGAGGAGTTTCAGGCCTGCGTCGGTGAAGACCGTGCCCGTCGGCCGTTTCACAAAGAGCGGCACTCCGGCCTTGCGCTCCAATACCGCCATCCGCCTGCTGATGGTCGCGGCATCCACGCCGAGAGCCGCGGCGGCGTTGTAGGTCGAGCCGCCTTCGGACAAGGCCAGCAGCATGCGCAGCGTGGTCAGGTCCGTCGTCATCGGTTCCTCCCCATTTCCCAGACAGGCCTTGGTGCTGCATCCGTGCAGCACGGTACCGCCACTGGCGAGGGTACCATGGCATATCCAGACGTCATACTACAGCATCAAGCAGCAGAGCCGCATTTGTGATCGGAGGTGTCGGAAATATGGGCTTGTATGACCCAATCCTGAAGAACATTGTGATCAATGGTCATCGTACGTCCATGAATATGGAGCGTGTGTATTGGGAAATACTCGATGAAATCTGCTTGCGGGAATGCTTGACCCGCGACAGGATGCTGACGATGATCTACAAGCGCAACTCCGATCCATCAAATTCGGAAGCAACGCTTACATCTGCCGTGCGAGTGTTCATCCTGTCTTATCAGAGGGCTGCGGCCACCGAATGCGGGCATCTTTTGGCGAGGCATGGGAATGGCACGCCGATGCTCGGCACCCCTCTGGAGCTATCCGAAGATCACGTCATCTTATCGAAGCACAAATACCCAGAATTACTTGTTTCACCCTGAACTGACGCTTCAGCCCCCTGCACGAAGCCTTTTGCCACACGCAACCGACCGGGACCAGGATCGCATCTGCACCCGGGCATGGCGCAGGACAAAACGAAAAGGGCTTAGCCGATGAAACGGCTAAGCCCTTGAATTCGTGGCGGACCCGACGAGATTCGAACTCATGACCTCTGCCTTCGGAGGGCAGCGCTCTATCCAGCTGAGCTACGGGTCCATCGCTGGTGGAGGCGCAACATAGCCTAAGGTCTGCGGGGACGCAAACACTAAAATCGCTGTTTTTTCGACGGCTTGCGGACACCGTTCCGATCCCCATGACCGCTGCCTTCGGAGAGCCGCGCTCCTGCGATAAGCCCGAATGGAAACGTTTCCATTCTTCACGAAACCGTTTTCACGGCGTCACGCGATTGCAACACGCCGTCGCCACTCTGCGCCCACGCCGGATCGGCCGGCGCCGGGAACAAGGGCTGCGGATGGTGCGGGGCGGCATGAGGATTACGGACGGGAGGGCGATGGACCGCCGGACCATGGACCGGGTGGCGACGATCCGCGACGTGGCGGCGCTCGCCGGGGTGTCCATCGCCACCGTGTCGCGCGTCCTCAACGGCAGCGGCAACGCCACGCCGGAAACCATGGAGAAGGTGCGCGCCGCCGCCTCCAACCTGTCCTTCCGGCCCAGCACCATCGGGCGCAGCCTGAAGGCGGCGCGCACCCGCACCGTCGGCGTGCTGGTGCCGTCGCTGACCAATCCCGTCTTCGCCGAAAGCGTCGCCGGCATCCAGGACGCGGCGGCGGAGGTCGGGTACAGCGTGCTGATCGCCTCCACCGACTATGATCCGGCCCGCGAATCGCGCGCCATCGAAGGGCTGCTGTCGAACCGGGTCGAAGGGCTGGTGCTGACCGTCGCCGATGCCGACCGCAGCGGTTCGCTCGACACGCTGGACGAGGTGCGGCTGCCCTATGTGCTGGCCTACAACCAGCCGGAACGGGCGCCGCGTGCCCATGTGTCGGTCGACAATGTCGCCGCCTCCCGCGCGGTGGTGGAGCGGATGGCGGAGTTGGGACACCGGCGCATCGGCATGATCGTCGGGCGCTTCCGCCAGTCCGACCGCTCGCGCCGGCGCCATGCCGGCTGGCTGGCGGCGCTGGCCGATGCCGGGTTGCCGCCGGGGCCGGTGGTGGAGGTCGATTTCAACGAATCGCGGCTGGCCCACCGGCTGGCCCCGCATCTGGAAGGGCCGGAGCGGCCGACGGCGCTGTTCGCCTCCAACGACATGCTGGCGCTCGCCACCATCCGGGCGCTGCGCGACCTCGGTCTGTCGGTGCCGGACGATGTGTCGGTCTGCGGATTCGACGGCATCGAGGTCGGACGGCTGATGGCGCCCAGCCTCGCCACGCTGGTGCAGCCGGCCCGCGCTATGGGCGCCACCGCCTTCGAATGTTTGCGCACCGGCTTTTCCGGCGAGCGGCAAGGCCGCGCCGTGATGCTGCCCTTCACCCTGCGTCCGGGCGAATCGCTCGGACCCGCGCCGTCAAAATCCTCTTAAGCGCTTCCCGAACGGAGACACACGCCATCATGTTCAAGCCGTTCCTGCTCGGCGCCGCCCTCGGTGCCGTCTCGCTGGTTGCCGCCATTTCCGCAACGGTCGCTCCCGCCATGGCGGCGGAGCAGACCGCCATCTGCTACAACTGCCCGCCGGAGTGGGCCGACTGGGCATCGCAGTTGAAGGCGATCAAGGCCGATCTCGGCATCGCCGTGCCGTTCGACAACAAGAACTCCGGCCAGTCGCTCGCCGCCATGCTGGCGGAAAAGGACAAGCCGGTGGCCGACGTCGTCTATCTCGGCGGGCCGGTCGGCATCCAGGCCAAGGCGGCCGGCGTCGTCACCCCCTACAAGCCGGCGGGCTGGGCCGAAATCCCCGACGGGATGAAGGACGCCGACGGCAACTGGTTCGCCATCCACAGCGGCACGCTGGGCTTCTTCGTCAACACCGAGGCGCTGGGCGGCAAGCCGGTGCCGCAGAGCTGGGCCGACCTGCTGAAGCCCGACTATTCGGGCATGGTCGGCTATCTCGACCCGACCAGCGCCGCCGTCGGCTATGTCGGCGCGGTGGCGGTCAATCAGGCGCTGGGTGGCGATTACGGCAGCTTCGACAAGGCCATCGGCTGGTTCAAGGATCTGCAGAAGAACCAGCCCATCGTTCCGAAGCAGACCTCCTACGCCCGCGTGCTGTCGGGCGAGATTCCGATCCTGATCGACTATGACTTCAACGCCTACCGCGCCAAATACACCGACAAGGCGCCGGTCGCCTTCGTCATCCCGAAGGAAGGCACCGTGTCGGTCCCCTATGTGATGGCGCTGGTCAAGAACGGCCCGAACCCTGAGAACGGCAAGAAGGTTCTGGACTACGTCCTGTCCGACAAGGGCCAGACCCTGTGGGCCAACGCCTTCATGCGCCCGGTCCGCGCCGAGGCGATGTCGCCGGAGACCGCCGCCAAGTTCCTGCCGGCCGCCGATTACGCCCGCGCCAAGCCGGTGGACATGGTGCGCATGGCGGACGCGCAGAAGGGCTTCATGGACCGCTATCAGGCGGAGGTGAAGTGAGCGCCTGCGTGCAGGATGCTCCCCTCCCCCACCGGCCGGCGGCGCGTCCGTCGGCCGGGCCGGGGTGGGCGCGCGAACCGCTGCGGCTGGCGGCCCTGCTGGCGCCGGCGGCGGCGGTGTTCGCGGCCTTCTTCCTGCTGCCGCTGGTCCGCCTGATCCTGATCGGCGCCGGCGGGGCGGAGGGGTGGAGCGCCTATGTGACCACGCTGGTCGATCCCGGCCATCTCGACAGCCTGATCTCCACGCTGGCGCTGTCGGCGGGGGTGACGTTGGTGACGCTGGCGGTGTCCACCGTCGCCGGGCTGTTCCTGGTGCGGCACCATTTTCCAGGCCATGCCCTGCTGGTGGCGCTGCTGACCTTCCCGCTGGCCTTTCCCGGCGTGGTGATCGGCTTCATGGTCATCATGCTGGCCGGGCGCCAGGGGCTGATCGGCACGATCACCCAGGCGCTGACCGGGGGCAAGCTGGTCTTCGCCTATTCGATGGCCGGGCTGTTCCTCGGCTACGTCTATTTCTCGATCCCGCGCGTGATCCTGACGGTGATGGCGGCGGCGGAGAAGCTCGATCCCCGGCTGGAGGAAGCGGCGCGCTCGTTGGGCGCAGCCCCCTGGCGCGTGGTGGCCGACGTGATCCTGCCGGCGCTGAAACCGGCGCTGATCTCGGCCGGCGCGCTGTGCTTCGCGACCTCGATGGGCGCGTTCGGCACCGCCTTCACGCTCGCCACCCGGATCAATGTGCTGCCGATGACCATCTATACCGAATTCACGCTCCAGGCGAACATCGCCGCGGCGGCGGCGCTCAGCGTCCTGCTCGGCCTCATCACCTGGGCGGCCCTGGCGGTAGCGCGCAGCGTCGCCGGCACCTCCGTCGCGGCGGCGGGATGAGGGCGATGCACAGTCTTTCCAATCGCCGGGGCTGGGGGTTCTGGCTGCAATTGGGCTTCACCCTGCTGGTCTGCGCCCTGCTGACCGTGCCGATGGTGATGTCGATGCTGGCCGGGCTGACCGCCAATTATTTCGTGGGCTTGAAAAGCGGCCTGACGCTGCGCTGGGTCGATGAGGTGCTGCGGGTCTATTCCGGCACCATCTTTCTTTCCCTGCAGATCGCCTTCGCCTGTCTCGCCTGCACGCTGGTGCTGGGCGTTCCGGCTGCCTATGCGCTGGCGCGCCGCCCCGGCCGGATCGCGCGGCTGGTGGAGGAGATGCTGATGATGCCGGTGGCCATTCCCGGCCTAGCCACGGCGCTGGCGCTGATCGTCACCTATGGCGGCGTGGGGGATCTGCGCAGCAGCTGGCTGTTCATCCTGATCGGCCATGTGCTGTTCACCCTGCCCTTCATGGTCCGCGCCGTGCTGGCCGTGATGGGCGCCATCGACCTGACGACGCTGGAGGAAGGGGCGGCCAGCCTCGGCGCCGGATTCCTGCGCCGCTTCGCCACCGTGGTGCTGCCCAACTGCCGCTCCGGCATCCTGGCCGGGTCGCTGATGGTGCTGACCCTGTCGGTTGGCGAGTTCAACCTGACCTGGCTGCTGCACACGCCGCTGACCAAGACTCTGCCGGTCGGGCTGGCCGACAGCTATGCCTCGCTGCGGATCGAAATCGGCAGCGCCTACACCCTCGTCTTCTTCGTGATGATCGTGCCGAGCCTGATCCTGTTGCAGGGTCTGGCGAAGCGCGGCCGTCCGTCCGTTTGAGGCCACTTCCAGATGCCCGACAGCTTCCACCTCGACGCCGTGCCGATCCGCCTGGAGCGCTGCGGCAAGACCTTCGCCGGCAGCGCTCGCGCGCTGGAGCCGCTGGACCTGACCATCCGCGGCGGCGAGACCATCGTCTTCCTCGGCCCCAGCGGCTGCGGCAAGACCACGACGTTGCGCATCATCGCCGGGCTGGAAAGCCCCGATCCCGGCGGCCGCGTGCTGTTCGGCGAGGAGGACGTCACCGCCCTGCCGATCGAGCGGCGCAATGTCGGCATGGTGTTCCAGAGCTACGCCCTGTTCCCCAACATGACGGTGGCGGAGAACGTCGCCTACGGTTTGAAGGTGCGCAAAGTTGCCCGGCCCGAGCGCGCCCAACGGGTGGAGGAGATGCTGGACCTGATGCATCTCGGCGAGTTCGCCGGGCGGCGGATCGACCAGCTGTCCGGCGGACAGCGGCAGCGGGTGGCGCTGGCCCGTGCGCTGGTGGTGCGGCCGCGCGTTCTGCTGCTGGACGAACCGCTGACGGCGCTCGACGCCAAGCTGCGCGACAGTTTGCGGCTGGAGATCGACCGGCTGCTGCGCGGGCTGGGCATCACCGCCGTCTATGTCACCCACGACCAGGGCGAGGCGATGGCGCTGGGCGACCGCATCGTGGTGATGGCCAAGGGGCGGGTGGCGCAGGTCGGCACGCCGCGGGAGATCTATTACCAGCCGGCCGACGGCTTCGTCGCGGACTTCATCGGCACGATGAACCGGCTGGGCGGTTTGGCGCGCGGTGGGATGCTGAGCATCGGCGCGGCGTCGCTGCCCTGGTCCGGGGCGGACGGCGCGGTTGAGCTGCTGGTGCGGCCGGAGGATCTGGCGCTGGCCGGCGAGGCCGACGGGCATCTCGGCGGCACCGTCGCCGCCGCCGTGTTCCTGGGCGACCGCACCCGGCTGGTGGTGGAGCCGGCAGACGGGCCGGCGCTGACGGTGGACACCCTTGGGCGCAGCGAGTTGGGGCGCGGCGACCGGGTTTGGCTGCGCGTCGATCCGGCAAGGGTGCTGGCGGTGCCGTGAGTCTGGTCGTCGCGACGCTGTGCCCCCTCCCCATCCCTCCCCCGCCTTCGGCGGGAGAGGGGGCAGGATGCTTGCAGGAGTGATGCAAAGGAGCGGCGGCAGTCCCCTCTCCCGCGTTAGCGGGGGAGGGTTAGGGAGGGGGCATACGCCTCCAAATCAAACACTTAAGCCCAAGGCCCACCCACCATGATCATCGCCCAGATCACCGACACCCACATCAAGCCCCCCGGCCGCCTCGCCTACCGCCGTGTCGACACCGCGCCCTTCCTGGAGCGCGCGGTCGCCGCAATCCTGGCGCTCACCCCGCGTCCCGACGTGATCCTCGCCACCGGCGACCTCGTCGATGCCGGCCATGCGGAGGAGTATGAGCGGCTGCTCGTCCTGCTGCGCCCGCTCGACATCCCGCTGTTCGCCGTACCCGGCAACCATGACGAACGCGCCGGTCTTGCCGAAGCCTTTCCCGACCTCAAGGCCCGCGTCGGCGACAGCCGCTTCTTCCACTACACGGTGGAGGATTGGCCGGTGCGGCTGGTCGCCATGGACACCGTCCTGCCCGGCTCCGGCGCGGGAGAGGTCTGTGCCGAGCGGCTCTCCTGGCTCGACGCGCGGCTGGCGGAGCAGCCGGAGCGGCCGACCATCGTCTTCCAGCACCACCCGCCCTTCGCCACCGGCATCGGCCATATGGACCGGCTGGGCTTGAACGGCGCCGACGCGATGGCCGACGTGGTCCGCCGCCATCGCCAAGTGGAGCGGGTGCTGTGCGGGCATCTGCATCGACCGATCCAGGTGCGTTGGGCCGGGACCATCGCCTCGACGGCGCCGTCGACCGCGCATCAGGTGGCGCTCGACCTGCGCGATGATGCGCCGTCAGCCTTCGTGATGGAGCCGCCGGGCTATCAGATCCACATGTGGCGCGCCGACACCGGCGTGGTCAGCCACACCGCGGTGATCGGCGACTATGACGGCCCCTATCCCTTCTTCAAGGACGGGAAGCTGATCGACTAGTCCGGCCATTCCGCCGGCTGTCACGCGCCTGTCACGGGCTTGGCGTAAGACACAGCTCACCGCCGATCCAACGGAGACGACAGAGATGAAGGCGTTCCTCGCCACCCTCGCCACGGTGCTGACGCTGGCGCTCGGCCCAGCCGCCGTTTCCCAGGCCGCCCAGGCCGACGGCGCCACCGGCAAGCTGGTGCTCTACACCTCGCAGCTGGAGCCGGACGCCCGCCAGACGGTGGAGGCCTTCAAGGCGAAGAACCCCGGTGTCGAGGTGGAGTGGATCCGCAACGGCACGACCGAGCTGATGAACAAGCTGCGCGCCGAGTTCACCGCCGGGGCGCCGCAGCCCGACCTGCTGCTGATCGCCGACGCGGTGACGATGGAATCGCTGAAGGCGGAGAAGCGGCTGCAGCCCTACGCCGACGCTCCGGTTTCCGGCTACCGTCCCGGCACCCACGACCAGCAGGGCTACTGGTTCGGCACCAAGCTGATCACCACCGGCATCGTCTACAACACCGCCGCCCCGATGAAGCCGGCGTCCTGGCAGGATCTGCTGAAGCCGGAGGCCAAGGGCACGACGGTGATGCCGAGCCCGCTCTATTCCGGCGCCGCCGCCATCCACATGGCGTCGATCAAGGCGCAGCCGACGCTGGGCATGGCCTATTACGAGGCGTTGCAGCGCAACGGCGTCACGGCGGCCAAGGGCAACGGCGGCATCCTGAAGGACGTGGCCGGCGGGGCGAAGCTCTACGGCATGGTCGTCGATTACCTGCCGATCCGCGAGCATCTGAAGGGCGCCCCCGTCGCCTTCGTCTTCCCCAAGGAGGGCGTCAGCGCGGTCAGCGAGCCGGTGGCGATCCTCAGCACCGCGAAAAACCCGACGGCGGCCAAGGCCTTCATCGACTTCCTGCTGAGCCGCGAGGGACAGGAGCTGGCCTCGGCCCAGGGCTTCCTGCCGGCGCTGCCGGGGGTGAAGCCGCCGGCGGGCTTCCCCGATCCGGCGACGATCACCCTGCTGCCCTACGACCCCGCCAAGGCGCTGGCCGAGGACGACGCCAACAAGCGCGCCTTCGCCGACCTGTTCGGCGGGTGAGGGTGCTGACACGAGATATCCCTCTCCCGTCCCGGGAGAGGGAAGGGGCCCATGCGCAGCATGGGAAGGGTGAGGGGTGGCGCAAGAAGCCATCCACTTCTGGCTCCTTGGAACACCCCTCACCCTCCCCACGCCTTTGGCGCGGGTCCCCTCCCTCTCCCGGGGCGGGAGAGGGCCTTTTCCTGCTCCTCGGCCTGCTCGTCCTTCTGCCCGTCCTGCGCCTGCTGTGGGAGGCCGGCGACACCACGGTGCTGGCCCGCGTGCTCGACTCCCCCGCGACGTGGCGGGCCACCACCAACAGCATCGCCATTGCCGCTGGCGCCACATTGGCCGCGGCGCTGATCGGCGGGCCGTTCGCTCTGCTGATCGGGTTGACGGACCTGCGCGCCCGCACGGCGATGACCTTCGCCCTGATCCTGCCGCTGATGATCCCGCCGCAGATCGTGGCGATGGCCTGGACCCATCTCGCCGGGTCCGGCAGCCCGATCCTGAAGCCGCTGGGGCTCGCCCCGCCAGTCGGCACGGCGAACCCGGTGCAGTCGGCGGCGGGCATGATCCTGGTGATGGGGATCGAGCATGCGCCGCTGGTCTTCCTCGCCCTGCGCGCCGCGTTGCGCGCCATTCCCGGCGATGTGCTGGAGGCGGCCCGGGCCTCGGGGGCCGGGCCGTGGCGGGCGGTGCGCGGCGTGGTGCTGCCGCTTTGCCTGCCGGGGCTGGTCGCGGGTTTGGCGATGGCCTTCGTCGCGGCGCTGGGGAATTTCGGGGTGCCGGCGCTGCTGGGCGTGCCGGCGGGCATCCCGATGCTGCCGACGCTGATCTACCGGCGGCTGGCCGGCTTCGGGCCGTCTGCCCTGCCCGAGGTGGCGGTGCTGGCCGCCCTGATCGGCATCGTCGCCTGCCTGGGCATCGCCACCCAGACCATCCTGCAGGCCCGCATCGCCAGCCGCCTGCCCGGCGGCGCCCGGCCGCTGGCGCCGGTGGCGCTCGGCTCCGCCCGCGTGGCGGTGGAGGGGCTTGCCTGGGGCGTGCTGGCGCTGATCGTTGCGGCGCCGCTGACGGCACTGCTGGCGACCAGCCTCGTCAGCGTCTATGGCCTGCCGGTCGGCTTCGGCACGCTGACGCTGGCCCATTACCGCGAGGTGCTGGCGCTCGATCAGGTCGGGCGGGCCTTCGCCAATTCGGTGCTGCTGTCGGGATCGGCGGCGGGGCTGCTCGCGCTGCTGGCGGTGCCGCTGGCCCATGCGATGGCGCTGGGCGGAGGAACCGGACGGATCGCGCGGGCGGTCGGCGTGCTGGTGGAGCTGCCGCATGCCGTGCCGGGGGTGGTGCTGGGCATTGGCTGCATCCTGCTGTTCCTGAAGCCGCTGCCGGGGCTGGGGGTCATTCTCTACGGCACGCTGTGGATCATCCTGGCGGCCTATCTGGTCCGCTTCCTGCCGCTGGCGCTGCGTCCGGTGCAGGCGGCCTGCGCCGCGCTCGACCCGACGGTGGAGGAGGCCGCCCGCGCGCTGGGAGCCGGGCCGCTGCGGCGGCTGGTGACGGTGGTGGCGCCGCTGGTGGCGCCGGCGGCTGCCGCCGGCGGGCTGCTGGTCTTCCTGACCGCATTCAACGAACTGACCGTCTCCATCCTGCTGTGGTCGCAGGGTCGGGAGACGCTGGGCGTCGTCGTCTATGCGCTGGAGGAAGGCGGCAGCCCGACGCTCGGTGCCGCACTGGGTGTCATCGCCATCCTGGTGGTGCTGGCGGCGATGATCGCCGCCGGGGCGCTCGGTCGCCGCCTGCCGCCGGGCATCGTGCCCTGGCGGGGATAGCGGGATTTCAGGCCGGCAGTCCCGCCGCCTTGCGCACCGCTTCCAGTACCGTCAGCACGTCGCGTGCCTGCTCGGCCGTCACCGGCGGCGGGGCGCCGTCGAGGATGGATGACGCCACGCCACGATAGAAGGCGGGATAGTCGCCGGGAATGGTCTCCACCCGCCGCTCGCTGCCGTCGGCCTGGACCAGCAGGGCGAAGTTTTCCGGATCGTCGGCGCCCCAGTCGGCTTCGGTCGGCAGGCGGCCGGCGCGCAGGGCCGCCTCCTGCCCGTCCATGCCGTGCTTGAGGAAGCTGCCGCGGTCGCCATGCAGCTGGAAGCGCGGCCCCGGCCGGCAGACCACGGTCCCGCAATGCAGGATCGCCCGCATCGGCCCATAGCGCAGCACGATGTGGAACCAGTCATCGACCTGCGCGTCCGGCCGCTGGGTGCCGACATCGGCGAGGATGCGGTCGGGCATGCCGAACAGGGTCAGCGCCTGATCGATCAGATGGGCGCCGAGGTCGAACAGCACGCCGGAGCCTGCCAGCGTCTGCTCGCGCCAGCCCTGCTTGATCTGCGGCCGGAAGCGGTCGAAATGCGCCTCGTAATGAAAGGGACGGCCGATATCGCCACGGTCCAGGCAGGCGCGCAGGGTCAGGAAGTCGTTGTCCCAGCGCCGGTTGTGAAAGACGGTCAGCAGCCGGCCCTGCCGCTTGGCGAGGTCGATCAACTCATCGGCTTCAGCGGCGGTGGTCGCCATCGGCTTGTCGATCACCACATGCTTGCCGGCCAGCAGAGCCTCACGGGCCAAGGGGGCGTGGCTGGTGTTGGGGGTGGCGATCACCACGAGGTCGATGCCTGGGTCGGCGATCACCGCCTCGGCCGTGGTCGCAACGGCCTCCGGTGCGGCACGGCGGATGTCGTCGGTGCGCGAGCTGGCGATGGCTGTCAGGCGCAGGCGCGGTTCGCACTGGATCAGCGGCGCGTGGAACACCGACCCGGCAAGGCCGAAGCCCAGCAGGCCGACCGACAGGCTCTTCATCGTCTCCAAACCCCCTCGTGATGTGTTGCCCGGCATAAGCTGTGCGTCAGGGCGCCCAGCAGACCATGGTGTCGGTTCCGCCCCGGCGCAACAGGCCGCGCACCGGCATCGCGTCCTCCGGGCCTGCCGCACGGGCCTGTTCCAGCACCGCGCGTTTGGCGCCGCCGGTGATCAGCACGACGATGCGCCGGCTGTCGAGCAGGCGCGGCAGGGTCAGGGTCATGCGCGGATGCGGCGCGGTGGGGGAGCGCATCGCCCGGCAGGTTGCGGTTCCTTCCCAGGCGGCGGCAAGCCCCGGCACATCGGGGAACAGCGAGGCGACATGCCCATCCTCGCCCATGCCCGTCACCATCAGGTCGAACGGTCCGTCGAGGACGCGCAACGCTTCAGTGCAGACGTCCTCCCCCTCCTCCGGCGTCGCGGCGCCGGTGTAAAGCGGGATGAAGCGGATGGCGGGAGCGGCGGCGAGCAGCGTGGCGTGCAAGGTGGCGGCGTTGCTGTCCGGGCTTTCAGGAGGCAGCCAGCGGTCGTCCACCAGCGTCGCCGTCACCCGGCCCCAATCGACATCGCGACGGCCGAGCGCCGTCAGGAAGGGTGTCGGCGTCCGCCCGCCCGGCAGCGCCATGGTGGCCCGCCCGCGCGCCGCGATGGCGGCGCTCAGCAGGGCGGCCGTCTCGTCGGCCAGGGTTTCGGCAAGGTCCTGGGCATCGCGGAACACACGAAGGCGCGCGGTCATGATGGAAGCTCCCCAACAGGTCTTGTTCGTTGCCGCAGACCATAATCCGCCCGCCCCGCATGTGCGCGCGCATCTATGTAACAGCCACGTAACAACGTGGGCTCCGGGAAAGCGCCGCGTTACCAAATTGTCCGCCCCGCGCATCATCGGCAGCGTACAGTGACCGCCAAGCGAACGACCGCCGGGCGAGACCTCACCGGGGCGGTCCAACAGCAACCCGTCACGGGAGGGAACCGACATGCGCGACCTGCATCCGTGTGCGACGCCGGCCCAAATGCTGCCGAGCATCGTACCATGACCATGCAGACCCCATCCTATCGGCCGGCCCCCGGAGAGAACGCCGGGGAGGACGCCGGGACCACCCCCGGCAGCGCCGCTCCGCCGCGGACGACCGGGCTGCGCGCGGTGGCGCAGCGGCATCTTTCGAAGCTGGTGGTCGCCCCGTCCTTCGCGGCGATCCTGCTGTTCGTCTACGGCTTCATCGCCTGGACGGTCTATATCAGCTTCACCAACTCCAAGATGCTGCCGTCCTATGAGCTGGTCGGCGCCGACGCCTTTTCGAAGCTGTGGCGGATCGAGCGCTGGTACGTCGCCATCGAGAATCTGCTGATCTTCGGCGGGCTGTTCATCGGCATCAGCCTGATCGTCGGCATCCTGCTGGCGGTGCTGCTCGACCAGCGCATCCGCGGCGAAGGAGCGTTGCGCACCATATATCTCTACCCGATGGCGCTCAGCTTCATCGTCACCGGCACCGCCTGGAAATGGATCCTGAATCCAGGCATCGGCATCCAGCAATTCGTGCGTGACCTGGGTTTCCCCGCCTTCACCTTCGACTGGATCGTCCAGCAGGACACCGCCGTCTACACGCTGGTGATCGCCGCGGTCTGGCAAAGCTCCGGCTTCGTGATGGCGCTGTTCCTGGCGGCATTGCGTGGCGTCGATCAGGAGATCATCAAGGCGGCCTATCTCGACGGTGCCAGCCTGCCGCGCATCTATTGGGGCATCGTCCTGCCGTCGGTCAGGCCGGTGTTCATGAGCGCCTTCGTCATCCTCGCCCACCTCGCAGTCAAGAGCTACGACCTCGTGGTGGCGCTGACCGGCGGCGGTCCCGGCTATGCGTCGGACCTGCCGGCGACCTTCATGTACGAGATGACCTTCCGCCGCAACCAGATCGCCATCGGATCGGCCAGCGCGCTGATGATGCTGGCGACCGTGGTGGCGATCATCGTGCCCTACCTCTATTCCGAACTGAAGGGAGGCAAGCGTGTCTAGCCTGACCTCCGCCCTGCCGCCGGCGCAGGGCACCGGCACCCGCATCGCCCGCTGGGGCCTGTACCTGATCCTCTTGCTGTTCGCGGCCTACTACCTGCTGCCGCTGCTGCTGATGATCACCACCTCGTTCAAGAGCCCGGAGGAAATCCGCACCGGGTCGCTGCTGTCGCTGCCGCGCGACTTCAGCCTGGACGCCTGGAGCTATGCCTGGAACCGCGCCTGCATCGGCGCCGATTGCCGCGGCATGGCGCCCTATTTCCTCAACTCCATCGTCATCGTCGTGCCGGCGGTGATCATCTCCACCATCTTCGGGGCGCTGAACGGCTATGCCCTGACCAAGTGGCGGTTCCGCGGCGCCAACATCGTGTTCGGCATGATCCTGTTCGGCAGCTTCCTGCCGTCGCAGGTGATCCTGCTGCCGATGGCGCAGACGCTGGGCTTCCTCGGGCTGGCCGGCAGTGCCGGCGGGCTGATCCTGGTGCATGTGGTGTATGGCCTCGCCTTCACCACGCTGTTCTTCCGCAACTACTATGTCAGCATCCCCGACGATCTGGTGAAGGCCGCGACCATCGACGGCGCCGGCTTCTTCCAGATCTTCACCAAGATCATGCTGCCGCTGTCGTTGCCGATCCTGGTGGTGACGATCATCTGGCAGTTCACCCAGATCTGGAACGACTTCCTGTACGGGGCGTCCTTCGCGGCGGGCGGCGCGCAGCCGGTGACGGTCGCGCTGAACAACCTCGTCAACACCACCACCGGCGTGAAGCAGTACAACGTCGACATGGCGGCGGCGATGATCGCCGGCCTGCCCACCCTCGTCGTCTATGTGCTCGCCGGGAAATACTTCATCCGCGGTCTGACCGCCGGCTCCGTCAAGGGGTGATCTTCCGATGGCGACTCTCAGCATCAACAATGTCCGCAAGCAGTATGGCAGCGTCGAGGTCCTGAAGGGCATCGACCTGGACCTGACGGACGGCGAATTCCTCGTCCTGCTCGGTCCGTCGGGCTGCGGGAAATCCACCCTGCTCAACATGATCGCCGGTCTGGAGACGATCAGCGCCGGCGAGATCCGCATCGACCAGCGCGTGGTCAACGAAGTCCATCCCAAGGACCGCGACATCGCCATGGTGTTCCAGTCCTACGCGCTCTATCCCAACATGACGGTTGCGCGGAACATCGGCTTCTCGCTGGAGATGCGCGGGCAAGCCAAGACCGAGCGCGAGGGTGCCATCCGCCGCGTCGCCCGGCTGTTGCAGATCGAGCACCTGCTGGACCGCAAGCCGGCGCAGCTGTCGGGCGGCCAGCGCCAGCGTGTCGCCATGGGCCGCGCTCTGGTCCGCGACCCCAAGGTGTTCCTGTTCGACGAGCCGCTGTCCAACCTGGACGCCAAGTTGCGCGTCGACATGCGCACCGAGATCAAGAAGCTGCACCAGCGGCTCGGCACCACCGTGGTCTACGTCACCCACGATCAGATCGAGGCGATGACGCTGGCCAGCCGCATCGCCATCATGAAGGAGGGCGTCGTCCAGCAGTTCGCCCCGCCGCAGGAGGTCTACGAGCGGCCGGCCAACATGTATGTGGCGAGCTTCATCGGGTCCCCAACCATGAACTTCGTCCGCGGCACCCTGTCGGCCGAGGGCGACCGGCTGGGCGTCAGCGTCGGGCGCGAGCGCAGCGGCTTCCTGCCGCTGTTCCAGGCGCCGGAGCAGGCCGGCCACTGGCTGGGGCAGGAGGTGATCCTGGGCATCCGTCCGGAGGCCATCACCTGCTACGACCCGGCGATCGCCGCCGGCAACCCGGCGCTGGTGAAGGTCGCCTGCGGCGTCAATGTGCTGGAGCCGACCGGCGCCGACACCATCACCTATGTCGAGCTGAACGGGCATGAGGTGGTCGCCCGCATCAAGCCGAGCGACAGGGTGGCGGAGGGCGAGACCGCCGACTTCATGATCGACATGGCCCGCGCCAACCTGTTCGACCCGAAGACCGAACAGCGGATCTGACCGGCGATAATCGCCCTCTCCCGGGGCGGGAGAGGGCTTTTTTGCCCGACCAGCGTGATTTCCAGCGCCGTTGACGGTTATCAGGCCGGCTCAATCCGTCCGCAAGGCGGGGGCCGGCCGTGGTCTGCCGTCGGGCAGGACCCGTTCCGACTTGGGGAATGCGCTGATGAACTTTACCATCAATGGCCAAAGCGTCGAGGTCGAGGCGGATATCCGCAGTTCGCTGCTCGACCTCCTCCGCAACAGTCTGGGATTCACCGGGACCAAGAAGGGCTGCGATCAGGGCGCCTGCGGCGCCTGCACCGTGCTGGTCGACGGCGAACGCATCAATTCCTGTCTGGCGCTGGCGGTCCAGTATCAGGGCCGCAGCATCACCGTCGTCGAAGGGCTGGGCAGCGATGGCGCCCTGCATCCGTTGCAAGAAGCCTTTATCGAGCATGACGGCTTCCAGTGCGGGTATTGCACGCCCGGCCAGCTCTGTTCCGCCATCGGCATGGCGCGCGAGATCGAACGCAACATACCGAGCGTCGTCACCGTCGACCTTACGGCGGCCAGCGTCACCGTCGACGAGCGGGAACTGCGCGAACGCATGAGCGGCAATCTCTGCCGCTGCGGCGCCTACAACGGCATCATCGAGGCCATCTCCGAAACGCTGGTCAAGACGCCGGCCGCATCGCAGGAGAGGGCGCCGGCATGAACCCCTTCACCTATGAACGGGCGTCCGACGCCTCCGCCGCCATCGAACTGGCCAAGGGCAGCGCCGCGGCGCGCTATCTCGGCGGCGGCACCAATCTGGTCGATCTGATGCGCGAGACGGTCGAGCGGCCGGAAGTGCTGGTCGACGTCACCGGCCTGCTGCGCGGGATCGAGCCGCGCGACGACGGCGGCCTGCTGATCGGGGCGGCGGCGACCAACACGGCGCTGGCTGCCGATGGCCATGTGCGCAGGCATTACCCGCTCCTCGCCCGCGCGATCCTCGCCGGCGCCAGCGCCCAGATCCGCAACATGGCGACGGTCGGCGGCAACATCCTGCAACGCACGCGCTGCCGCTACTTCTATGACAATGCTGCGGCCTGCAACAAACGGCAGCCGGGGTCCGGCTGCGACGCGCGTGACGGCTTCAACCGCTATCACGCGATCCTCGGCGCGTCGCCGGCCTGCGTCGCCACCCATCCGTCCGACATGTGCGTGGCGCTCGCCGCGCTCGACGCCACGGTGCATCTGGACGGTCCGGCCGGGCCGCGCAGCATCCCACTGATCGACCTGCACCGCCTGCCCGGCGACCGGCCGGACATCGAGACGGAGCTGAAGCCGGGCGAGCTGATCACCGCGGTGGAAATCCCGCCCCTGCCCTTCGCCCGCCGCTCCACCTACCGCAAGGTGCGCGACCGGGCGAGCTATGCCTTTGCCCTGGTGTCGGTCGCCGCCGCCATCGATCTCGACAAGGACGGGACGGTGCGCGACTTGCGGCTGGCGCTCGGCGGCGTCGCCCACAAGCCCTGGCGGGCCTCGACGGCCGAAGCCGCGCTGAAGGGCCGGCCAGCCACCCCGGAGAGCTTCCGCGCCGCCGCCGAGGCGGAACTGGCCGCCGCGACCGGCCTTCGCGACAATGCCTTCAAGATCGAGCTGGCGAAACGGACGATCGTCGCCGTCCTCGGCGAGCTGACGGGAGACGACGCATGAGCATGCAATCCGAGTCCGCAAACACCCGGCCCGGCCGCTGGCAGCCGGCGGTCACGCAGGATCCCCTGATTCAAAAGCATGGCGCGCTGGGACAGCCGGTCTCGCGCATCGACGGGCCGCTGAAGGTTCAGGGCAAGGCCCAATTCGCCGCCGAGTTTCCTTATGAGGGCCTTTGCTACGCGGCGCTGGCCTTCAGCAGCATCGCGCGTGGGCGGATCACGGCGCTCGACACCGCGGCGGCGGAGGCGGCCCCCGGTGTCGTGCTGGTCATGACCTACCGCAATGCGCCGCGGATGAAGGCGCCGTCGCTGATGATGTCGTCGCCGACTGCCGCCGGGGCGAGCGACCTGCCGGTCATGCAGAATGACGAGATCCACTGGAACGGCCAGCCCATCGCCGTCGTCCTCGCCGAGACGCAGGAGCAGGCCGACCATGCCGCCTCACTGGTCAAAGCCGACTATGCGCCGCTGCCGGCGGTAACGTCCTTCGACGAGGCGAAGAAGACGCCGCGCCAGCTGGACAACATCCTGGGCCAGCCCCCAGTGGTCGAGATCGGCGATGCCGAGGCCGCCCTGAAAGCCGCCGCGGTGCAGGTGGACCAGATCTACCGGACGCCGCGGCACAACCACAACGCCATCGAACTGCACGCCGCGACCGTGGCCTGGAGCGGCGACGAGCTGAGGGTGCATGACGCCAGCCAGCTTCTCGACCTGACGGCGGGGCAATTGGCCGACATCTTCGGCCTGGTGCCCGACAAGGTCCGCGTCTCCTCCCCCTATGTCGGCGGCGGCTTCGGCGGCAAAGGCCTGTGGGACCACCAGATCCTCGCCTGCGCCACCGCAAGGCTCGCCGGCAGGCCGGTGCGCATCATGCTGTCGCGCGAGGGGGTGTTCCGCATCATCGGCGGCCGAACGCTGACGGAGCAGCGGGTGGCGCTCGGCGCCGGCGCCGACGGCCGGCTGGATGCGCTGATCCACACCGGCATCGCGGCGATGACCACCCACAACTCTTGCCCCGAGCAGTTCACCTTCCCGGCTCGCCACCTCTATGCCGCCAAGACCATCCGGCTGGCCCAGGCAGTCGCCGACATGGACATGCTGGCGAACACCTTCATGCGGGCGCCCGGCGAGTCCGTCGGCACCTTCGCGCTGGAATGCGCGATTGATGAGCTTGCTTCAACGCTCGGGCTCGATCCCATCGAGCTGCGCCGGCGCATCGAGCCGGAAAAGGACCCGACCAGCGGCAAGCCCTTCTCCTCCCGCCACCTGATCGACGCCTATGAGAAGGGCGCGGCGAGGTTTGGCTGGGACCGCCGCAGCCCGACGCCGCGCGGGCGGCGGGACGGCGAGTGGCTGATCGGCATGGGCTGCGCGACGGCCACCTATCCCTATCACCGCTTTCCCGGCGGTGCGGCGCGGATCAGGCTGACGGCCGGCGGGCGGGTCACCGTCTCGACGGCGGTGCACGACATGGGCATGGGCACGGCGACGGCGCAGGCCCAGCACATCGCCGCCCGTCTTGGCGTGCCGCTCGCCCAGGTCAGTTTCGAGTATGGCGACACGACCCTGCCGCGCGGGGTGATCGCCGGCGGCTCGACGCAGACGGCCTCGATCGGCGGCGCCGTCATCGCCGCGACGGAGGTCTTCGTCGAGGAGCTGCTGAAGCTCGCCGGCAACGATTCGCCGCTGGCCGGCCTGTCGCTCGCCGAGGTCGAGACGCGGGACGGCGGCATCGGCCACCGCGAGGATGCCGCGCGCTTCGAAAGCTACGAGTCGATCCTGCGCCGGTCGGGACGCGACGAGCTGGTCTGCGAGGCCGCCGCTCCGCCGCCGGCGGAGATGGAGGCCTTCTCGATGCATTCCTACGGCGCGCAGTTCTGCGAGGTCCGGGTGAGCGAGATCACCGGGGAGGTCCGCGTGTCGCGCTTCCTCGGCTCCTTCGACGCCGGCCGCATCCTCAACGCCAAGACGGCGACGAGCCAGTTCAAGGGCGGCATCATCATGGGGATCGGGCTGGCGCTGACCGAGGAAACCAACTTCGACCCGCGCACCGGCCGCGTCGTCAACGCCTCGCTCGCCGAGTATCATGTGCCGGTGCAGATGGACGTTCCCAACATCGAGATCCTCTACACCGACATCCCCGACCCGCAGGCGCCGATGGGTGCCCGCGGCATCGGCGAGATCGGCATCACCGGCGTCGGCGCAGCGGTCGCCAATGCCGTCTACAACGCCACCGGCAAGCGCGTCCGCGATCTGCCGATCACGCTCGACAAGCTGATGTGACGCTTCGCCGGGTTCGATCTGGGAATTGAAGTCACAGGTGATATGGCGGGGGAGGGGGGTTT